>JBOHBY010001144.1:0-3170 GCA_050698635.1 Spirillospora sp. | reverse complement strand
GCTGCCGACCGTCCGCGACGAGGCCGCCGCCCGCGAGGTCGCCGCCCGGCTGCGCGCCGCGCTCAGCGAACCCGTCCGGCTGGACGGCATGTCGTTCGACCTGGAGGGCAGCGTCGGCATCGCGCTGTTCCCCGACCACGCGCCCGACTTCGAACTGCTCCTGCAACGCGCCGACGTCGCCATGTACAACGCCAAGGAGGCCCGCTCCGGCGTCGAGATCTACTCTCCCCGCAAGGACCGCAACTCCCCGGCCCGGCTCAGCATGCTCGGCGACCTGCGCCGCGCCATCGACCGGTCCGAGCTGGAGCTGTTCTACCAGCCCAAGGTGTCGCTGCGGGACGGCCAGCTCGTCGGCATGGAGGCGCTGCTGCGCTGGCGCCACCCCGACAAGGGCATCCTCGAACCCCACGCGTTCCTGTCGGTCGCCGAGCAGACCTACCTGATGCGCTCGATCACCCACCACGTCGTGACGGCCGCGCTCGCCCAGGCCGCCGCCTGGTGGCGCGAGGACCTCACCGTCCAGGTCGCGGTGAACGCCTCGGGACGCGACCTGTTCGACACCGGCCTCACCGAGACGATCGAGGAGGGCCTGCTCGCCCGCGGCCTGCCCGCCGCCGCCCTCCAGCTGGAGATCACCGAGCGGATCCTGATGAACGAGCCCGCCTACGCCTCCGACACCGTCGGCGCGCTCGCCGAACTCGGCATCCCGCTCAGCCTGGACGACTTCGGCACCGGCTACTCCTCCCTCGTCCGGCTGAACCGCCTGCCCGTCGAGGAGATCAAGATCGACTCGTCGTTCGTGGGGCGGCTCGCCGAATCCACCGAGGACGCCGTCATCGTCCGCTCCATCATCGACCTCGTCCGCACCCTCGGCCTGCGCTCGGTCGCCGAAGGCGTCGAGGACCCGGCCACCGCCCGCATCCTCCGCGACATGGGCTGCGACGCCGCCCAGGGCTGGCACTTCGGCCGCCCCATGGACGCCGAAACCGCCACGGACTGGCTCCGCCGCCGCGTCCAGCGCGCCCCCGAACCCGCCGCGTAAACCGGTCGGGCGGACGGGGCCGCCACCCATAGGATGGCCGTGAATCCCAACACGGTGAATCCCAACACTTCGCAGGAACGGTTTCTCTCATGTCCGCCATCACCCGTGACGAGGTGTCGCATCTCGCCCGGCTGTCCCGGCTGGCGCTCGGCGATGACGAGCTCGACCATCTCGCCGCCCAGCTCGACCAGATCATCTCCGCGGTCGCGCGGGTGCAGGAGGTCGCGGCGGAGGACATCCCGCCGACCTCGCACGCGCTCCCGCTGACCAACGTCTACCGGCAGGACGGGCTCCAGCCGTGCCTGACCCCCGAGCAGGCCCTCGCGGGGGCGCCCGCCGCCGAGGAGCAGCGCTTCCGCGTCCCGCGGATCCTGGACGAGGAGGCGTGACGGATGCTCTTCAAGAAGAGCGCGGCGGAACTGGGTGACCTGCTCGCCGCCGGTGAGGTGTCGGCCGTCGAGGTCGCCGAGGCGCACCTGGACCGGATCGCCGCCGTCGACGACCAGGTCAACGCGTTCCTGCACGTCGACCGTGAGACGACGCTGGCGCAGGCCCGCCGGGTGGACGAGCGCCGTGCCGCGGGCGAGGAGCTCGGGCCGCTGGCGGGTGTGCCCGTCGCGCACAAGGACGTGTTCACCACCGCGGACATGCCCACCACCGCCGGGTCCAAGATCCTGGAGGGGTGGCTGCCGCCGTACGACGCGACGGTGACGGCCAGGCTCCGCGCGGCGGGGCTGGTCATCCTGGGCAAGACGAACATGGACGAGTTCGCGATGGGCTCGTCCACCGAGAACAGCGCCTATGTCACCTCCCGCAACCCGTGGGATCTGGAGCGCGTCCCGGGCGGCTCCTCGGGCGGGTCGTCGGCGGCGGTCGCCGCCTACGAGGCGCCGCTGTCCACGGGGACCGACACCGGCGGGTCGATCAGGCAGCCCGCCTCCCTCACCGGGATCGTCGGTGCGAAGCCGACCTACGGCGGCTCGTCCCGTTACGGCGTGATCGCGTTCGCGTCGTCGCTCGACACGCCGGGGCCGTTCGCGCGCAACGTCCTGGACGCGGCGCTCCTGCACGAGGCGTTCAGCGGCCACGACCAGATGGACTCCACCTCGATCGACGAGGCCGTCCCGCCGGTCGTGGAGGCGGCAAGGCGCGGCGACGTCAACGGGATGCGCGTCGGCGTCGTGAAGGAGTTCGCGGGCGACGGCTACCAGCCCGGCGTGACGGCGCGGTTCAACGAGGCGGTCGAACTGCTGGAGTCGCTCGGCGCGAAGGTCGTCGAGGTGTCGTGCCCGCACTTCACGTACGCGCTGCCCGCGTACTACCTGGTCGCCCCGTCGGAGTGCTCGTCCAACCTGGCCCGGTTCGACGCGATGCGCTACGGCCTGCGCGTCGGCGACGACGGCACCCGCAGCGCCGAGGAGGTCATGGCGCTGACCCGCGCGGAGGGCTTCGGGCCCGAGGTGAAGCGGCGCGTCATGCTCGGCACCTACGCGCTGTCGTCGGGCTACTACGACGCCTACTACGGCAAGGCGCAGCAGGTCAGGACGTTGATCAGGCGCGACTTCGAGGCCGCGTTCGAGCAGGTGGACGTGCTCGTCTCGCCGACCACGTCGACGACCGCGTTCCCGATCGGCGAGCGCGCCGACGACCCGGTCGCGATGTACCTGGCCGACCTGTGCACGATCCCGGTCAACCTCACCGGCAACGCCGCGATCTCCGTGCCGTGCGGCCTGGCCGACGGGCTGCCCGTCGGCCTGCAGATCATGGCGCCGGTCCTCGGCGACGACCGCGTCTACCGCGTCGGCGCCGCCGTCGAGCGAGCCCTCGAAGACCGCTGGGGCGGCCCGTTGCTGGGGAAGGCACCGGAACTGGTGGAGGCGAAGTCGAAGTGAGTACTCCGACGTTGATGGACTACGACGAGGCGCTGGCGCGGTTCGAGCCCGTCCTCGGCATCGAGACGCACATCGAGCTCGGCACCGAGTCGAAGATGTTCTGCGGGTGCCCGACCGTGTTCGGCGCCGAGCCGAACACGCAGGTGTGCCCGGTGTGCCTCGGCCTGCCGGGCGCGATGCCGGTGGTCAACGGCACCGCGGTGGAGTCCGCGATGCGGATCGGCCTCGCGCTGAAC
>JBOHBY010001143.1:0-4187 GCA_050698635.1 Spirillospora sp. | reverse complement strand
GGATGGCCCCGGAACAGGGTGTCGGTGACGACCAGGCCCAGCACCGAGTCGCCGAGGAACTCCAGGCGCTCGTTGGTGGGCAGGCCGCCGTTCTCGTAGGCGTACGAACGGTGCGTCAGCGCGCGTTCGAGCAGGTCGGCGCAGACTTCGACGCCGAGTGCGCCGGTCAGTTCGGCGCGCTCCGGCGTTGGATCGTTCTTCTTTCCGCTCACATGGCCCTCCTCGCAGGCCGTCTACCGCGCACGGCGCGGTCGCGTGTGCGGCGCGCGGCCTGGACGGCCTGGGCGGCCGAACCGGCGAGGACGGGCGGGAGGGTCCGCGAAGACGAGGTGCGCGCCGGTCGGCTGATCCCGGCGTGCACCACGGCTCCGGGCGCAGTCTCCGCGCCTGTCACCACGCCGGCGTCGCGCGCCGGGGTGGTCGGGTGCCTGTCCTGCCGCATCGGGGGGCGGCTCGCGCCGTCAGCGCGGATCCGCCCCCCAGGATGCGAGAAGACTCAGGCCGACGGGGCGATGACCTCGCGCCGGTTGTAGGTGCCGCAGGTCGCGCACGCGGTGTGCGGCAGCTTCTGGTCGCGGCACGTCGGGCACTCGACCAGGTTCGGCGCAGCGGTCTTCCACTGCGAGCGCCGGTGCCGCGTGTTGCTGCGCGACTTCTTCCGCTTCGGGACGGCCACGTCAGCCCTCCTGCTTTCTTTCTCGTCGGTCGGATGTCGCACGGGAGCCGTTGCTCCCGTCCCCCCGGCCGGAGGGACCCCGGTCGGGGGACGCCGGCGCCATGTCGCCGGCGAGGTCGTTCAGCGCCGCCCACCGGGGGTCGGCGACGTCGTGGCGGTGACCCGGCTCGACGTCCGCGAGCCGTGCGCCGCAGTCCGGGCAGAGGCCCGGGCAGTCGTCCCGGCACAGCGGGGACAGCGGCAGCGCGAGCACCACCGCGTCCCGCAGGACGGGTTCGAGGTCGATCAGGTCGCCCTCCAGGCGGAGCTCGTCGTCGGCGGCGTTCCCGCCGGAGCGGGTGTCGTCGTAGACGAAGAGTTCCTGGAAGTCCGCCTCGAAGGCCGAGGCGATCGGGTCGAGGCAGCGCGCGCACTCCCCCCGGAGGGGGACCGTCGCGATGCCCGTGACGAGCACCCCTTCCAGGACCGCCTCAAGCCGGATGTCCAGCTCGATCGCGGCGCCTTCGGGGACGCCCACCATCTCGACGCCGAAATTCTCCGGTGCCGGCACGGACAGGTGCTCCTCCCGCGACGACCCGGGTTGCCTGCCCAGAGCTCGGGTGTCGAGCACGAGAGGGGCGTTTGGGTCGAGACGTGTCAGTGGATTCCTGCTTTCGTGAGGCATGAGAATGACGGCCACCGGTGATGGCCGATATCCCAGCGTACCGAACACCCGGCCGTTGCCCCAACTCGCGTCAGCCCTCCTTGAGGCGCTCGACCAGGCGTTCGTGGACGAGGTCGGGCACGAGCCCGGAGATGTCCCCGCCGAACCGCACGACCTCCTTCATCAGGCTGGACGACAGGAACGCGTATTCGGGGTTCGTCGCCATGAACAGCGTCTCCACACCGGCGATGCGGTGGTTCATCTGAGCCATCTGCAGCTCGTACTCGTAGTCGCTGACGGCCCGCAGCCCGCGGACGATCACCGGGATGTTCTGCTCCCGGCAGTAGTCGACGGTGAGCCCGTAGAAGGTGTCGACCGCGACGTTGCCGTACTCCCTGGTGACCTCGGTGATCATGTCGGCCCGCTCTTCGACGGTGAACAGGCTCTTCTTGCTCTTGTTGATCAGCACGGCGACGACCACCTCGTCGTAGAGGCGGGAGGCGCGGCTGATGATGTCGAGATGCCCGTTGGTGACGGGGTCGAACGATCCCGGACAGACGACACGGCGCACGGCGCGAACCCTTTCGGTCCCGGTTTCTGACCTGCGGCGCGAACGTACCAAATGGTATTCGGCGCACCTTCACCCGGGCCTCCCGGTCACCTCTCAGTCGTCGAGCGCGTCGATGATCCTGGCGGCGATCGGGCCCGACTCGGCGCCGTAGCCGGGCGCCTCGGTCATCACCGCGACCGCGTACTCCGGGTCGTCGCGCGGGCCGAACCCGATGAACCAGCGGTCGTTGTAGGCGGCGCCTTCGACGTCGGCCGTCCCGGTCTTGCCGCCGAGGACGGACGTGCCTCTCAACGCCTTGCCGGTGCCCCTGCCGACGACGGCCTTCATCATGTCGCGCAGCTGTTTCGCCTGGTCACCGCTCAGGGCCGTGGACAGGCGGGCGGGTGAGATCTCGTCCACCGTGCGGCCGTTCGGCGCGCGGAGCTTGTCGACGAGGCGCGGCTTCATGACCACCCCGTCGTTGACGATGCCCGCGGCGACCATGGCCATCTGCAACGGCGTGGCGACCGTGTTGCCCTGGCCGATGGAGCCGAGCGCGCTGAGCGACGGCTCGCCGGTCGTCGGGAAGGAGCTGGGGGCGCTCCGCAGGCCGTCGGCGTACTCGATCCGGTCGCCGAACCCGAACCGCCCGGCCGCCTCGTGGACGGCGTCGTTGCCCGGCTCCTCCGCGCCCATGAAGGCGAACGTGGTGTTGCACGACTGCGCGTACGCCCCGGTCAGCGGGATCCGGGCGTCGAGGAAGTGGTTCTCGGCGTCCTCCAGGCCGGTCTGGGAGAACACCGAGAAGTAACCGGTGATCGGCGCGAAGACCGAGCCGTCCTTGTAGCGGCGTTGGTAGCGGTCGTCGCCGGTCCTCTCCGACCAGGCGAGGCGCTCGCCGTCCGCCACGATGGGACCCCGGTCGATCTTGAAGCGGTCCTCGAACTGGCGGGCGTTGAGCGGTTCGTCGCGCAGGTTCTGCGCCTCGAATCCCTGGAGGTAGGTGATGTTCGCCATGAGCGCGACGACCATCACCAGGGTGAGGATCCAGGTACGCCCAACGGCACGGTCGACGCCGGGCCTCATGCGCTTGCCCATACCCAGGGGGCGGCTTGCTCAACGGGCCGTTCAGCGAGCGATGGCGCGGCCGTACCAGAAGACTGCCTCGCCGTAACGGCGGTCCCGTTCGGGCTCGTAGCCGTCCGGCCAGCCCAGTGCGGGGCCTCGGAAGGCGCGCTCCACGATGACCAGCGCGTCAGGGGACGTCCAGCCGTTGTCGCGGAGGTCTTCCAGGAGGACGGTGACGGACGCGTCCGCCAGCGCGTACGGCGGGTCTGCGAAGACGAGGTCGTACGGCCCGCCAGGCGGAGGCTTGCGGACGACCCGTTCCACCTTGTCCGCGCAAGGGACGGCACCGGGCAGCCCAAGCGCGTCGGCGTTCTGCCGGAGCACCTTCACCGCGCGCGGATGCGACTCGACGAGCAGCGCGTGATCGGCGCCCCGTGACAGCGCCTCCAAGCCGACGGCGCCGGATCCGGCGTACAGGTCGGCGACGCGTAGGCCGTCCAGAGGGCCGAGCAGGGCCAGGACGGTGGCGAACAGGCCCTCCCGGGCGCGGTCGCTGGTCGGCCTGGTGTCCCGTCCCGGCGGGACGGCCAGCCGCCGTCCTCCCGCGCTGCCCGCGATGACCCTGGTCATCCCCTCAGTATCGCGGTACCGCACCGCGCCCCGACCGCACGGACGACACGCCCCAAGAATGCACAACCCGGACACTGGCCGGTTGTGGAAGTACACCCAAATGACCCGATCACTGTTCACAGCCACTACCGGACGTGTAAACGTGCTCGCAGGTTGTGCAACCACTTTCCCCTCAGGAGCATCTGTGCATCACGGTAGGAGACTGGCGGTGACGGCCGGTGCGACGGTTCTCGGCATCGCCGCCATGAGCGGCGTTTCACATGCTGAGACCTCCCAGCCCTCCGCCAAGCAGGCCGCGCGCCCGTTCAAGAGCGTGGCGCCGAAGAAGGAGCCGCCCAAGACGGCGTTGAAGACGAAGACGATCACGCCCAAGAAGGCGACCACACCCAAGAAGACCGTCAAGAAGGCCGAGACCGGGAAGGGCGCCGCCGCGAAGACGGAGTCGCCGCTCAGCCTTCGCCTCGCCCCGACGCTGAAGTACGACGAGCCGTCCAGGACCGCCAGCGTCGGCCTTGACCTCGGCGTGGGCCTCGGCTCCAAGGACAACGGGCTGAACGTCCGGGTGGGCGCGGGCGTGAACGCCTCGCTCGGCGGCGGAGGATCGCAGGGCAACCGTACGG
>JBOHBY010001142.1:0-2762 GCA_050698635.1 Spirillospora sp. | reverse complement strand
TCTCCGAGCGTTCCCGCCGCGCTGGGCTGACCGGGCCGGACGGCGGGCCGCTCACCGCCCGCGAGTCGGAGGTGCTGCGGCTGCTGGCCCGGGGCCGCACCAACCGGGAGATCGCCGAGGAACTGTTCATCTCCCCGAAGACCGCGAGCGTCCACGTGTCGCACATCCTCGCCAAGCTCGGGGTGTCGTCGCGGGGCGAGGCCGCCGGCGCGGCGCGCGACCGCGGCCTGGCCTAGCGCGCCGAATAAGGCGCCGTCTTATGGTCCCGGGACGTGTCTTAGCCCGACGGTGGTGGCATGGAAGCCGCCGTCCGCACCTCCGGCCTGCGCCGCGTCTACACGCGCAGGCGCCGGGACACCGTCGTCGCGCTGGACGACCTGTCCCTGACCGTCGACGAGAACGAGATCCACGGGCTGCTCGGGCCGAACGGCGCGGGCAAGACGACCCTCGTCAGGATCCTGTCGACCGTGCTGCTGCCGTCGGCGGGGTCCGCGCGGGTACTCGGCCATGACGTCGTGGCGGAGACGCGGGACGTCCGGTCGCTGGTCGGGCTCGTCCTCGGCGGTGATCGGGGCCTCTACGACCGGTTGAGCGCGCGCCGCAACCTGCTGTTCTGGGGCGCGCTCTACAAGCTCGACGCGCGGACCGTCCGCGACCGGGCCGAAACGCTGCTGGACCGGGTCGGGCTCGCCGAGCGGGCCGACGACCCCGTCGAGCGGTTCTCGCGCGGGATGCGGCAGCGGCTGCACCTGGCGCGCGGGCTGCTGCACGAGCCACGGGTGCTGTTCCTCGACGAGCCGACGTCCGGGCTCGACCCGGTCGCGGCGGGCGCGTTCCGGCGGCTCGTCCGCGAGCTGCGCGACGAGGGACGCACCTTCCTGCTCGCCACCCACGACATGGACGAGGCGACCGCGCTGTGCGACCGGGTCACGCTGATCGACCGCGGCCGGATGCTGCTGACCGGCGAGCCCGCGCGGACCGGACGGTTCCTCGGCGACCGCGAATGCGTCGACTTCACCGACCCGGACCCGGCGCTCGCGGAGGCAGTCGCCTCGCTGACCGGCGTGACCGAGGTCGAGCGGCGCGACGGGACGCCGGGGCTGTGGCGCGTCCACACCGCCGACAGGGACGCCACGCGCCGCCTCCTCGGCTGGCTCCTGGACCGCGACGTCCTCACCGCCCGGCGCGGTGAGCCGACCCTCGAAGAGGTCTACCTGCGCGCTGTCGGCGACCGGGGGATGCGCGTTTGACTTCCTCCCACAGCTGAAGCCGGGGGATTCCAACCCTCGCAGGTCAGGTTTCCTGCTTCACCACCAGTTGCCCGCCGGGCTCGCGCCTTTGGGGTCTTACACCGGCTCCACAGGCGTTTCACCTCTCGGCCAGCCCGGCCGCGAGAATGTTGCGGGCCGCGTTCACATCCCGGTCGTGCAACCCGCCGCACGGGCACTCCCACGACCGGATGTCCAACGGCATCGCGGCCTGCCGGGCCCCGCACCCGCTGCACAGTTTCGAGCTAGGAAACCACCGGTCGACCACGACCAGGTCACGGCCGTACCAGATGGTCTTGTACTCCAGCATGCCGCGCATCTCACCCCAGGAGGCGTCGGAAATCGCGCGGGCCAGCGAACGGTTGCCGAGCATGTTACGGACGGCGAGGTCCTCGATCACGACCGTTTGGTTCTCGCGGACGAGCCGAGTGGTGAGCTTGTGCAGGAAGTCCCGCCTGCGGTCGGTGATCCGGGCGTGCACCCTGGCGACCCTGAGCCGGGCCTTGGCCCGGTTCTTCGAACCCTTCACCTTGCGGGCCAGCGCCTGCTGGGCCCTGGCCAGCTTGCGCCGGTCCCGCCGCTCGTGCCGGGGGTTGGTGACCTTCTCCCCGGTGGACAGGGTGGCCAGGGCGATGATCCCGGCGTCCACGCCCACGTCCTTCCCAGCTCGCGGCAGGCAGCTGATCCTCTCCTGCACCAGGATGGACACGAACCAGCGGCCCGCGGCGTCCTGGCTGACGGTGACGGTGGACGGCTCGGCGCCGACGGGCAGCGGACGCGACCACACGATGTTCAGCGGCCCGTCCATCTTCGCCAGGGTCAGGGTGCCGTCCCGCCAGCGGAACGCTGACCGGGTGTACTCGGCCGACCGGCGGGACTTCTTGCGGGACTTGAACGTCGGGTACTGGGCGCGCTTGGCGAAGAAGTTCACAAACCCTGCGTGCAGATGCTGAAGGGCCTGTTGTAACGGGACCGAAGACACCTCGGACAAGAACGCCAGCTCCTGCGTCTTCTTCCACGCGGTCAGCATCGCGGAGGTCTGACCATAGGAGATCTTGCGGCCTTCGGCGGTATAGGCGCGGGAGCGTTCTTCCAGCGCTTTGTTGTAGACCAGGCGGACGCATCCGAAGGTCCGGGCGAACTGGTCGGCCTGTCCGGGGGTCGGGTAGAAGCGGTATTTGTAGGCCCGGTTCACCAGTTGCACCATGTCACACATCATACCCGGAGAGTAGTCGATAATCGACCACATGTTCGCTTCCCTGCGGCACCGTGCCGCGGTTCCTCCCCACGCCTGAAGGCGGGGTCTCCACGCTTCAACGAGAGAGATGACGTTCGGGGGCGTGAACGTCCCCGTCGACACCTGGCCAGGCCCGCTGCGGATCGCGGTGAACGCGCTGCCCGTCGTCCATGGGCTGGAGGCCGTGCGCGGCATCCTGGACGGCGCGCCCCTCGGCCACGTCCTGGGCCTCATCGGGACCGAGGCGCTGGTCGGGG
>JBOHBY010001141.1:0-3320 GCA_050698635.1 Spirillospora sp. | reverse complement strand
GTCCGGCATGCGGGCGCGCAGGTCGCCGCCGGCGGTGATGGCGTGCGCGGTCGCGGCCATCCGGCTGAGCGGCAGCAGGCCGCGGCCGATGAGTCGGCGGCCGAGCACGATCAGGGCGGCGAGCAGGAGTGCGGCCGTGGCGATCTCCGAGAGGACGAGGTTGCGCACCGCCGAGTGGATCTCGCTGAGCGGGGACGCCACGACGACGATGCCGTTCCGCCAGGGACGGGCGACGGCGCGCAGGCCGGGGAGCGAGAACGGTTCGAGGGTGCGGGCCCGGTCCGCCAGTTCGGTTTGGCCGAGTTTCTCCACTTCCGCGACGGCGCGGGGGGCGGAGGGTTGGTCGCCGCTGAGGACGCGGACACGTCCCGAAGGTCCGATGGCCAGCACGATGTACGGGGGCGGCGCGACGCCCTGTTCGGGCAGGCCGGGGCGCAGGAGGCGGGACACGGCGCGGTCGCGGGTGCCCTGGAGCTGCTCGTCCACCCGGTGCATCAGGTAGCCGCGCAGGACGAGCGCGCTGACCAGGCCCATGATCGCCAGCCCGGTGAAGGTGACGGCGAGCAGGCCGGTGAGCAGCCGGGCGTTGAGGGTCATGGCCGCAGCGCGTAGCCCACGCCGCGCTGGGTGTGGATGAGCGGCGTGCCGAGCGGGTCGAGCTTGCGCCGCAGGTAGCTGATGTACGTCTCGACGACCTGCGGGTTTCCGTGATCCCAGCCCCACACGCCCGCCAGGAGCTGCGACCGCGACAGGACCATCCCCGCGTTCCGCATCAGGAAGGCGAGCAGGCGGAACTCGGTCGGGGAGAGGTCGACGTCGACGCCGCCGCGCCGCACGCGCCAGTGCGCCTCGTCCAGTTCGAGGTCGGCGACGCGGAGCACGCCGGTGTCGGACGGCGGCGCGGACGGCGGCGGCGCGGCCCGGCGGAGGACGGCCCGGACGCGGGCGATCAGGGCCTCGATCGAGAACGGTTTGGTGACATAGTCGTCGCCGCCGAGGGTCAGGCCGGTGACCGTGTCGGACGAGGTGTCCCGCGCCGTCAGGAAGATCACCGGGACCTGGTCGCCGCCCGCGCGCAGCCGGCGGCACACCTCGAAGCCGTCCAGGTCGGGGAGCATGACGTCCAGGAGCACCAGGTCAGGGCCCTCGTCGGCCGCCGCGCGCAGCGCCTGCTCGCCGGTGCCGGCGGTGACGGTCGCGAAGCCGTGGAAGCGGAGCGCGACATCGATCAGATCGCGGATGTTGGCCTCGTCGTCCACGACGAGCACTCGCCGGTTCTCGCTCATCGGCTCGGCTCCCGCTGATCGTGACGTAGGCGCTGGTCGTGGCTCCGACCGTACCCGTCCTAGCGGGGCTTGGGGACGTGGATCATCCGCGCGGTGCGGGTGGTGCCGGAGCGTTCGCCCGCCACCAGGACCTGGTCGCCCGTGGCGAGGGCCTTGAGCTCGGACTTCTCACGGTTCTTGCGGACGCGGGTGTCGGCGTTGGCCGTCCATGTCCAGGACGCGCCGTCGGTGCTGAGGACGGTCACGGTCGTGGACGAAACAGCGGTGATCTTGCCGTGCTGCCAGGTCGCGATGTGGAAACCGTCCTTGCGGCGGACGGTCGCCTCGCCGTGGACGCCGCGGAAGGGACGGGCGTTCCGGCGTGGGTGCCACTTTCCCGGGTAGCCCTTGCCGTCATGGGCCTTGCCGCGGGGGCGGCGGCCGTCCGGATGCGTCGTCGCCGAGCCGGAGCCGGAGCGCGCGGACGGTGACGGCGACGGCGACGGGTTCGCGGCGGCGGGGACGGCGATGTAGAGGCCGAGCCCGAGGAGTCCGGCGGCGCCCACTCCGGCCGCGATCGTCTTGCGGTTGGTTCGCATGCGGGCCATGAAACCGGTGGCGACTGGTAGAAGTCTGTGCGGAATCCTGGGAGAAGCCTGGGAATCGCCGCTGGACGGTGCAGGGGGCGATCAGGCCAGGGCGGTGAGCATGGTGGTGATGAGGTGGACGGCTTGGTCGCGCGCCTTGGGCTGGTCTTCGGCGTCGGCGACGGAGAGGGCGAGTTCGGTCAGCGCGCCGTAGAAGGCGGCCGCGGTGAGCGCAACGGGGTGCGTACCGGGGTGCGTACCGGGGTGCGGGCCGGAGTGCGTACCGGGGTGCGGGCCTGAGTCGCCGAGGAGCGCGGTCAGGCGGTCGGTGAGGATGGTGCCGAGGTGGCGTTGGTCGAGTTCGCGCCAGCGCTGCCAGCCGAGCGCGATCGGGCCCTGGAGCAGCACGATCTCGCGGTAGTCGGGGTCGGAGCAGATCTCCAGGAAGGCGCGGATGCCCTCGGCGGCCTGCTCCTGGGGCGTCCTGGCCGGGTCCATCGCGGCGGTGATCCGGGCCGCGGCCTGGGCTTCGAGGTTCTCGAAGACGGCCTCGAAGAGGCCCTGCTTGCCGGCGAAGTGATGGTAGAGGGCGCCTCGGGTGAGCCCGGCGGCGCGGACGAGTTCCTCGGCCGAGACGGCGGTGTACCCGCGTTCCGCGAAGAACCGGCGGCCGGTGTCGAGGAGCGCGGCGCGGGTGCTTTCCACATAGCGGGCGCGCCGTGCCTTGACCTGCTCCATGCGGCATGTATAACACATACAAGATGTATGTCAGATGCGTCCTGCATGAGGAGGGGTCATGGTCGACGTCGCGATCGTCGGGGCGGGGGTGGCCGGGCTGGTCGCCGCGCGCGACCTCGTCCGGGACGGGCATGACGTGGTCGTCCTGGAGGCGCGCGACCGGGTCGGCGGACGGCTGCTGAACGGCGAACTGCCCGGCGGGGAACCGATCGAGCTCGGCGGCCAGTGGGTCGGGCCGGGGCAGGACGAGGTGCTCGGCCTGATCGGCGAGCTCGGGCTGTCCACGTACCCGACCTACGACGAGGGGCGGCGCATCGCCGAGATCGGCAGGACGCGCGGCGAGTACACGGGCCGCGTCCCGCGCCTGTCCCCCGCCACGCTCGCCGACATCGCGCAGGGACAGCTGCGCGTCAGTCGCCTGACGCGCCGGATCCCGGTGGACGAGCCCTGGTCCGCCCGCCACGCGGCCCGGCTGGACGGCCAGACCTTCGAGACCTGGATCCGGCGGAACCTGCGCACCTCCGGTGGACGCGCGTTCATGCGGCTGATCACGCAGGCGGTGTTCTCCGCCGAGGCCGGGGACATGTCGGCGCTGTGGGCCGCGTTCTACATCGCGTCCGCGGGCGGGCTGGACCCGCTGATCGAGACGACCGGCGGCGCGCAGCAGGACCGCGTCGCCGGCGGGTCGCAGCGCATAGCGCTGGCGCTGGCGGACGAGCTCGGCGACCGC
>JBOHBY010001140.1:0-5863 GCA_050698635.1 Spirillospora sp. | reverse complement strand
GTCGCGACGTGCCGGAGCCCGACGGCCGCCCCGACCCCGGCGGCGCCGACGCCCGCGACGGTGCCGGCGATGCCGATCCTGCGCCTGCTGCTGCCCATGCGCGCGCCTCCTACAGCGCCCCTCCCGGGTACGCCCTCGGTACCCGGGACCCGATGCGGGTGACGATCTCATACGAGATCGTGCCCAGTGCGTCCGCCCACTCCTGCGCCGTCGGCTCGCCCTGGTCACCGGGGCCGAACAGGACGATCTCGTCCCCCGCCGCGAGCTTGTCGTCACCGACGTCGATGACGAACTGGTCCATGCAGACGCGTCCGGCGATCGTCCGCCGCGCCCCGCCCGCGAGGACCGGCAGCAGGTTCGACCCGTGCCGGGGAATCCCGTCCCCGTAGCCGACGGGCACCACGGCCAGGGTCGTGTCCCGCTCGGTCCGGTAGGTGTGCCCGTACGACACGCCGCTGCCCGCCGGGACCCGCTTGACCAGCGCCGCGTCCGCCACCAGCGTCATCGCGGGACGCAGCCCGAACGTGCCGAGCGAGGGCACCGGCGACAGCCCGTACATCGCGATGCCCGGACGCACCAGGTCGAACCGGGCCTCCGGCACCGTCAGGGCGCCCGCCGAGTTCGACAGGTGCCGGACCTCGAACCGCGCCCCCGCCTTCTCCGCGAACTCCGCCATCTCGGTGAACGCCCCGGTCTGCGCCGCGATGGACGGGTGGCCAGGCTCGTCCGCGCAGGCGAAGTGCGACATGACGCCCACCACGTGGACCCGTCCCGACGCCTCCGCCTTCAGGGCCGCGTCGACGAGCTCCTCCCAGTCGCGGCCCCCCGCCCCGCCGCGCGACATGCCCGTGTCGGCCTTCAGATGCACCCGCGCCGCGCGCCCGGCCCGCTCCGCCGCCCGCATGACCTCCTCAAGCAGCCACAGCGAGCCGACGCTCAGGTCGACGTCCCGCGCGACGGCCTCCTCATACGGCTCGCCCGGCACACCGACGCACACCAGCGTCCGGACGGTGAGGCCCGCGTCCCGCAGCCGCAGCGCCTCCCCCAGCTTCGCGACCCCCAGCCACGTGGCGCCGCCCGCCAGCGCGGCCCCGGCGGCCTCGGCCAGACCATGCCCGTACGCCTCGGCCTTGACCATGGCCATGACCTCGGCGCCCCGCGCCCGCTCGCGCAGCGTCCCGACATTGCCGGCGATCGCGCCGAGATCGACGCGCGCCTCCGCTGGAACCTTCATGAGAACCAAGTGTGCCGCCCTCAAGACCGTGCCCGGAGCATCGCCGCCCAGGTCATGGCCAGTCTGCCCCTTACGAGAGCGCTCCAACGGCACCCTCCGTCCACTAGGACGCGATTGTCCACCCCCGAAGTTCAAACCAGGGCGCGGAACGCCTCTGGGAGGGCTGTGATCACGTCGTGGGCTGTTATCGGGGAGTTGGGTGGTGTGACGAGGCGGGCGGACAGGCCGTGGAGGTAGGCGGCGGTGGCGGCGGCGTCCATGGCGGGCAGGCCGCCGGCGAGGAGGGCGCCGATGAGGCCGGAGAGGACGTCGCCCGTCCCGGCGGTGGCCAGGCGCGGGGTGCCGGTCGGGTTGACGCGGACGGGACGGTCCTGCTCGGCGACCAGGGTCGTGGAGCCCTTGAGCAGGACGGTCGCGGAGAGTTCGGCGGCGGCGCGGCGGACGTGGTCGAGCCGGGCCGCCTCGATGGCGTCCCGGCCGGCGCCGATGAGGCGGGACAGTTCGCCCGCGTGCGGGGTGAGGACGGTCGGCGCGGCGCGGGCGAGGAGGTCGCGGCGGCGGGACAGGACGGTGAGGCCGTCGGCGTCCACGAGGGCGGGCAGGTCGGTGGCGAGGACGGCCTCCAGCAGCGACTCGGCGGCGTCGCCGGTGCCGAGGCCTGGGCCGACGACCCACGCCTGGACGCGTCCGACGCGTTCGAGGATCGTCGGTTCGTGCGGGCCGGGGGCGATGACCGTGGTGACGGCCTCGGGCCAGCGTTGCCGGACGAGTTCGACGGGCCGCGCGACGGAGGCGAACCGGATCATGCCCGCGCCGCCCCGGAGCGCGCCCCCGACGCTGAGGACGGCCGCGCCCGTGAACTCCTCGCCCCCGGCGAGGATGCCGACGACGCCGCGCCGGTACTTGTCGGACTCGGGGCCCGGCTCGGGGGGCTGGACGTCCGCCGGGCGGGCGGCGACGACGTCCGGGTCGGGCAGGTCGGGGCCGAGGCCGATGTCGACCAGTTCGACCACACCGCAGTGGGACGCGCCCGGATCGATCAGCAGGCCGGGCTTGTGCGTCCCGAAGGTGACGGTGACGTCGGCGTGGACGGCGGCGCCCTCGACCCGTCCGGTGCTCGCGTCGACGCCGCTCGGGACGTCGCAGGCGACGACGAGGCCACCGGATTCGGCGGCGAGGGCGGCGTAGCGGGCGTGGGGTTCGCGGAGGGCGCCCGTCCCGCCGATGCCGGTCAGGCCGTCGATGATCAGGTCGGCGGCGGCGATGGCGGGCTCTTCGCCGTCCTGGAGCAGGCGGCCTCCGGCGGCGCGCAGGGACGCCAGCCCCTGTTCGTGGATCTTCGACCCGGCCTGGACGACCTGCACGCGGGCGCCTCGCCGGGCGAGGCGGGCACCGGCGTAGAGGGCGTCGCCGCCGTTGTCGCCGCCGCCGACGAGGAGGACGACGCGGGACCCGTACACGGCGGGCAGCAGGCGGGCGCACACCGACGCGAGCCCGGCGGCGGCCCGCTGCATCAGGGTGCCGTCCGGGAGCCGGGCCATCAGGGCGTGCTCCGCCGCCCGCACCTTGCCGACCTCATGCGCGTACCTCATCCGCTCAGCGTGCCACGCGGACGCTTTCCGAACCGCGCCGGCAAGGCTTTAGTAGGTTGCAGTGCAAGTCTCGGTGTCATGTGCGGACCCAAAAGATCGGCCGTAGAATCTTCCCTATCCGGTCCGATGTATTCGCACTGCGGCACACCGATGCGGCAGAATGCGCCCAGATCAGTCCGTTGGGACTGGAGAGGCCCGAGCAATGAGCGCTTCCCGAGGTCCCTCCGTCCGGCAGCGGCGGCTCGCCGCGGAGCTCCGCCGGCTGCGCGAGCGGCAGGGGCTCACCGGGGACGGTGTCGCCGATCGGCTGGCCTGGTCGACCGCCAAGGTCAGCCGGATCGAGAACGCGCGGACCGGCGCGAAGATCGACGATGTGCTGCGGCTCCTGGATCTGTACGAGATCGACGGGGCGCGCCGCGACGACCTGGTCTCGCTGGCGCACGACGCGGCGCGGCGCGGCTGGTGGGAGGAATACCGCGACCTGCCGAGCCCGCTGGCCGACTTCATCGCCCTGGAGTCCGAGGCCACGGCCATGCGGGAATGGGGCAGCACGGTGTTCCCCGGGCTGCTGCAGACCGAGAGCTACGCGCGGAATGTGATCGGCGGCTGGAGCGACCTGGCGACCATGCCGCCGCAGGAACTGGAACGTCGGCTTGACGTGCGAATGCGCCGCCGCGAGGTGCTGTACCGGACGCGCCCCATGGAACTGTCGGCGGTTATCGACGAGGCGGTTCTGCAGCGCCGGATCGGGGACCAGAAGGTCATGCGCGAGCAGCTGGAACATCTGTGCCGGTTGACCGAGCTGCCGAACGTCACGGTGCAGATCCTGCCTTTGGATGCCGCACACTCGGTGTTGGCCGAGTCCTTTATCCTCCTGCAATTCTCACCGGTGCACGACATCGTTTTCCCTGATATCGTGCACACCGAATCGCTGACGATCAGCCACTTTGCGGATGAGGCTGTTACCTATATGTACGGGCTCGCCTACACAAGCCTGGCCGGCCAGGCCTTGGACACCATCGAATCGCGGCAGCGCCTACTCGCGGCCAGAGACGCCTGGTGAGGGGTCCGCAAAGCGGCTCAATCCTTGTGAAAGGCACCGAGTGTCCCGTTTCGCCACTCCTGCTCCGCAATGGAGGAGAAGCGCCCACTGCGGGGCGAGCAACACATGCGTCGAAGTCGCCGCACTGGACGGTTCGTCCCATTTCATTGGGGCGCGCGACGCCAAGCACGGCACGCAGAGCCCGGTCCTGTCGTTCTCCCAGGGAGAGTGGCGGGAGTTCGTCGAACAAGCCAAGAAAGGCGCATTCGATTTGGGTTGATGACGTGCGGGTGAGCCCCGTCCGGCGCCTCACGAGGGCGCGGTAGGGCAGCGCAGCGAGCGAGCCGGGTCCGCACGGGGCTCGGCTCGTGGCCGTCACACCGGAAACTCTGCTCCTTCCTCAGCACTCTGGCCACAGAAGAATCGTCCTGACCGTGTGTGATCAGCAGTTTTTTGCGATCTTGTTACCTTGTGCTTGGCACCGGCAGCGCGGCCGCGGGCAAATGCAACTTTCGAGGCAGGAGCCGGAATGAGTTTCCAAGGATCACCGCCCGCCCGATGGAGGAAGAGCGCCCGATGCGTCAGCAACGGGTGCGTCGAGCTGGCACGACTCGACGACCATGCGATATACGTACGGGACACCGAGGACACCGCGACGCGCCTCGCGTTCGGCCTCGGGGAATGGCGCGAGTTCGTCCAGGGCATACGGGCCGGCCGTTTCGACGGCCGGTGAAAGCATCCCTGCAAGTTACACTTTGACTGAGATTCTCAAAGTGCTGGAGAATTGCGTCCAACGGTGTGCGCATTCTCTCCGGTTTCACGCCACGCGAACGCCGCGTGGCACGCGGTGAAGCGGGGTCCGCAACCGCGCCGTCGTGACGCCGACCGCACCCGCGGCGAGCGCCAGGTCGAAGAGCAGTCCGTAGGGCCAGACGGCTTTCTCGTCGTCCTCGCCGGACCATTCGTGCGATCCGCGCGCGCTCGTGCGAGACCTGGCCGAACTGCTGTAAACGACTTCGTTTCGCTGGTTCCCCTGGCGGATGTCGCGCACCTCGCGGCTGAGGTCGCCGAGCGGGTCGTTCGACGGCGTCCGCTCGTAGACGTGGTCGTTGACGACGTATTGGCGCTTGGGCAGCCGCGGCGCCGCGTCCGCCAGCACGACCACCGGGTTGGGCGCCAGCAGCCACCAGACGCGCTCGGTGTGCTCGATCTCCCGGGTGTACTCGCCGTACCCGGAGTCGACCCGCCTGTGCTCGGTGGTGATCGGCACGGCGAGCATGAACAGCAGTGGCGTGCCGACCAGCAGCCCGAAGACCGTCATGTACGACATGAGCACCGAGGTGACGCTGCGCGCGAGCACCGCCGACCACGCCTGCGACACCGCGCAGACCACGCCGATCAGCAGGGCGATGACGAGCAGGACGACGGCGGCGCGCCCCACGCCGATCGCGCCCTCGGCCACCGGCCAGAGCACGCTCGGCAGCGTCAGCACCAGCGTCAGCAGCCCCGTCCCCCAGGCGGCGGCGAGCTTGCCGAGCGCGATGTCGGCGGCCGTGAGCCGCGTGACCTGGAGCGTGGCGAGCGTCCCGCGCTCGCGGTCCCCGTTGATCGACTGGCCGCTGAGCGCCGGGGTGACCAGCAGCGTCAGCACCAGCACGCCGAACAGGACGCTGCCGAACATCGACACGCCCGGCTCGCCGAACGAGGAGGTGTCGTCGGCCTCCAGCGCGAGCCGCAGCAGCAGCCCGAGCCCGTTGACGATCACGAACCAGGCGGCGAGCAGCACCTTCCAGCGGCCCGTCCGCAGCCGGGTCCTGACCTCCTGCCTGGCCACCAGGCGGATCCCGTGTGCGGTCATGGCCGCGTCACCTCCGGTTCTCGGTCATCGCCAGGTACGCCGATTCGAGCGCGCTGCCGGCGGGCGCGAGGCCGGAGACCGGCACGTCCGCGGCGACCAGCTCGGCCAGCAACGCGGCGGCCTCCACCTCGGTGAGC
>JBOHBY010001139.1:0-1509 GCA_050698635.1 Spirillospora sp. | reverse complement strand
GGACCACGCCGAGCCCGGCGGCGACGAGCGGCCGCCCGTACCGGGCGACGACCCGTCCGCCCGCCATGGACGCGATACCGGACCCGACCGCGAACGGCGTGATCGCCAGGCCCGCGCCGAGCGCGCTGTAGCCGAGGCCGTTCTGCAGGTAGAGCGTGAAGATGAAGAAGATCGCGGTGAACCCGGCGAAGTACAGCAGCGCGATCGCCGAGCCGAGCGCGTACGAGCGGAGCCGGAACAGGGCGAGGTCGACCATCGGCGCCCCCGCGCGGCGCTCCCACACCGCGAACAGCGCGATCAGCGCCGCGCCCGCGAGGACCAGCAGCCATTTCAGGTCGCTCTTCCACTGCTGTTCCTGGACGAGCGGCAGCAGCACGCACACGACGCCCGCGCCGAGGAGGAGGACGCCGAGCGGGTCCAGACCCTGCCGTTCCCCGTAGATGGGCGCGGGCAGCAGCCGCCACGCCAGCACCAGCGCGGCCACGCCGACCGGGACGTTGACGTAGAACACCCACCGCCAGCCCTCGTCCGTCCCGGCGATGGCGATCAGCCCGCCGCCGAGCAGCGGCCCGACGGCCGTGGCGACCCCGATGACGGCGCCGAGCGCGCCGAACGCCCGGCCCCGCTCCGCGCCCTGGAACAGCTGCTGGATCAGCCCGGCGACCTGCGGGTTCAGGATGCCGCCCGCGACGCCCTGCACGAGCCTGGCCAGGACGAGGAACAGGATCGTGGGCGCGAGCCCGGCGGCGGCGCTCGCCAGCGTGAACAGCGCGAGCCCGGACAGGAACACCGCGCGGCGGCTGCGGGCGTCGCCGAGCCGCCCGGACGGGACGAGCACGAGCCCGAACGTCAGCGCGTACCCCGAAAGGATCCACTGGAGCTGCGCGGCGGACGCGTCCAGCCCCGACCTGATCGACGGGAGCGCCACGTTGACGATGCTGACGTCCAGCAGCGTCATGAACGCCGCGACCAGGCAGACCGAGAGCGCCCTCCAGCGGCGCCGCCGCTCCGCCTCCCGGTCTTCGGCGCCCGTCGGCTCGGTCGGCACGGCAGGGTCCTTTCCGAAGATCACCGGGACGAAACGCGAGGCGGGGCGCATCGCGCCGGGCGCGCTGTGCCAGAGTTGCCGGATGACCGACTCCGCTCAGGGAACCGGCCCCGAGGATCTCCAGTGCTCCGCCAAGGGCTGCCGCGCCGACGCCGTGTGGGCGCTGCGGTGGAACAACCCGAAGATCCACACCCCGGACCGGCGGAAGATCTGGTTCGCGTGCGACGAGCACCGCGAGAGCCTGTCGGCGTTCCTCGACCGCCGCGACTTCCTGAAGGACGTGGTCCCCGTCGCCGACCGCGACTCCCCCGCGCAGACCGGCGGCGGCTAGGCGTCGTCGAGCACGGCCTCCCCGGCCGGTTCGGGAACGTCCGCCACAGGCTCCGCGGCCGCGGCTGCGGGCTCGGGCCCGGAGGCCGCGGGGTCGTCCGCTTCGGGGGCCTTCCAGCCCTCGGCCATCT
>JBOHBY010001138.1:0-1712 GCA_050698635.1 Spirillospora sp. | reverse complement strand
CGTCCTGTCGCCCGGTCCGGGCCGCCCCGGGGACTTCGCGACCCGTCCGCTCCTGGACGCGCTCGACGAGCGCGGCCTCCCGGTCTTCGGCGTCTGCCTCGGGCTGCAGGCGATGGTGGAGCACGCGGGCGGCGAGCTGGAGCTGCTGCCCGAGCCGTCGCACGGGAAGCCCGGCCAGGTGAAGGTGACGGCGCTCGCCCAGGGGGGAGGGCTCTTCGAGGGCCTGCCGGACGAGTTCACCGCCGCCCGCTACCACTCGCTGCATGCCACGTCCGGCCAGGTCAAGGGGTTCCAGGTGACGGCGCTGACCGGCGACGTCGTCATGGCGATCGAGGACCCGGAGCGCCGCCGCTGGGCCGTGCAGTTCCACCCGGAGTCGATCCTCTCCGCGGCGGGCGGGGCCGGGCACCGGATCGTGGCCAACGTCCTCAGGCTGAGCCGGTCCTAGTCCCAAAGCAGTAGAGCGGACGAGCCGAAATGGTACTGAGGGAGCTGTCGCGGCCCGTCGCGCAACGGAAGACTCGTGATCGGCCACGGCGCCGCCCCCCGTGCGGCGCAGTGATCGCCGTTATCCCCGGCGGAGGGGGGAGCGATCCCCTCTCCGCCCAACGGGGCCGTCCGCCCCCCTTTTCGGTCCGGGGGCGCGCCGGGACGCAAACGCTGACACGGGTTGTCAGGTTTCGGTGCCAGCATCGTTCCCATGAGCAGTGCCACGACAGACAAGACCCCGCTGGCGGGGAAGATCGCCCTGGTCGCGGGCGGGACGCGCGGCGCAGGCCGCGGCATAGCCGTCGAGCTCGGCGCCGCGGGCGCGACCGTGTACGTGACGGGACGGACCACCCGGTCGGGCCGGTCGGAGATGGACCGTCCCGAGACCATCGAGGAGACCGCCGAGCGGGTGAGCGCCGCGGGCGGCGAGGGCATCGCCGTCCGGGTCGACCATCTCGACCCGGAGCAGGTCGGCGCGCTCGTCGCGCGGATCGACGCCGAGCAGGGGCGGCTGGACGTCCTCGTCAACGATGTCTGGGGCTCGGACCGCTACTTCGAGTTCGGCAAGCGGCTGTGGGAGCAGTCGCTCGACGACGGCCTGCGGATGCTGCGGCTCGGCATCGAGACCCACGCGATCACCAGCCACCGCGTCCTGCCGCTGCTGATCCGCGAGCCCGGCGGGCTCGTGATCGAGATGACCGACGGGACCGCCGAGTACAACGCCGCCTACCGCAAGGACGTCGGCTACTTCTACGACCTCGTCAAGAGCGCCGTGATCCGGATGGCGCTCGCGCAGTCGGAGGAGATCGCGCCGTACGGGGCGACGGCGCTGGCGCTGACGCCCGGCTGGCTGCGCTCGGAGGCGATGCTCGACAACTTCGGCGTCACGGAGGCGACCTGGCTCGACGCGACGGCGAAGGTCCCGCACTTCGCGATCTCGGAGTCCCCGGTGTTCGTCGGACGGGCCGTCGCCGCGCTCGCCGCCGACACCGGCCGGGCCCGCTGGAACGGCGCGTCGCTGTCCAGCGGCGGGCTCGCGAAGGAGTACGGGTTCACCGACGCCGACGGCAGCCGTCCTGACGCGTGGCGCTACATCGTCGAGGTGGAGCAGGCGGGGCTGCCCGCCGACGTCAGCGGCTACCGCTGACACCGAGACGGGCAGGGGTCAGCGGGGCGAGTAGAGCTCCGCGAGGCGGGCGGCGCCCTCCGCCATCCGCGCCCGC
>JBOHBY010001137.1:0-4426 GCA_050698635.1 Spirillospora sp. | reverse complement strand
GCCCGACCCCGCGTACGCGCCCGAACCCGAGGCCGTGCCGGTCTCGGAGGGCGTGCCCGGAGCCGCGAGCGTGCGCGGCACCGCGCATGTGCCGCGGACGCGGGTCGTGCCGGAGCCGGTCGATCCGGAGTCCGGGCCCGTGCACGTCACGGTCGTCCTGCCCTGCTACAACGAGCAGGACCACGTGATCGACGAGGTCGAGCGCATCTGCAAGGCGATGGACGACAGCGGCAAGACCTACGAGCTGCTCGCCGTCGACGACTGCTCCACCGACGACACGCTGGCCCGGCTGGAGGAGGCGGCGCCCCGCTTCCCGAACATGCGGGTCATGGCGTTCCAGCACAACAGCGGGTCCGGCACGGTGCGGCGGATCGGCTCGCAGCAGGCGCGCGGCGAGATCGTCGTGTGGACGGACGCCGACATGTCCTACCCGAACGAGCGGATCCCCGAGCTCGTCGACGTCCTCGACAACGACCCGTCGGTCGACCAGGTCGTCGGGGCGCGCACGAGCGAGGAGGGCTCGCACAAGGCGCTGCGCGTGCCCGCCAAGTGGTTCATCCGCAAGGTCGCCGAGCGGCTCACCAACACCAAGATCCCCGA
This sequence comes from Spirillospora sp., assembly GCA_050698635.1. Classification (GTDB taxonomy): domain Bacteria; phylum Actinomycetota; class Actinomycetes; order Streptosporangiales; family Streptosporangiaceae; genus Spirillospora. The sequence goes on along the minus strand of JBOHBY010001137.1, from coordinate 3,826 downwards.
CCTGAACTCGGGGCTCCGCGCGTTCCGCCGCGAGGTGTCGCTGCCGTACCTGCGGCTGCTGCCGCCCGGATTCTCCTGCGTGACGACGATCACGATCGCGTTCCTGTCGAACCAGCACCCGGTCCGGTACCTGCCGATCGACTACGCCAAGCGCGCCGGGAAGTCGAAGTTCCACTTCACCAAGGACGCCTACCGCTACATCCTCCAGGTGCTGCGGATGGTGATGTACTTCAACCCGCTCAAGGTGCTGATGCCGCCCGCGCTGTGGCTGATCGTGATCGGGCTGCTCAAGGGCGTGTTCGACATGGTGGTGCACTTCGGCTACTTCGCCAACAACACCATCATGATCTTCGTGACGGGGTTGATCATCGCGTCGCTGGCGCTGCTCGCGGACCTGATCGTCCGGTCGCGCGGCGACGTCTAGCGCGGTGCCGAACGCGTTGCGCGTCGCGGTCGTCGGCCCGGCCTTCCCCTACAAGGGCGGCGGCGCCCACCACACCACCGAGCTGGCGCACCGGCTGTCGGCCGCCGGGCACGACGTGGTCATCGAGTCGTGGCGGGCCCAGTACCCGGGGTTCCTGTATCCGGGCCGGCAGACGATCTCCGAGCCGGAGGGCGAGCCGTTCCCCGGCACCAACCGGCACCTCGACTGGCGCCGTCCGGACGGCTGGTGGCGCACCGGCAGGGGCCTGCGCTCCTACGATCTGGTCGTCCTGGCCGTGCTGACCCCGATCCAGGTTCCGTCTTATCTGGGGATTCTGGCCGGGCTTGGGCCGCGCCGCGTACCCGTGGTGGCGTTGTGCCACAACGTCCTGCCGCACGAGCGCAAACCGTATGACGAGCCACTGATGAAGCGGCTGCTGCGCCGCGTGGACGGCGTGCTCGTCCATTCGGAGGCGCAGGCCGAACTGGCGCGGGGGCTGACGGGACGTCCCGTCCGGGTCGCGGAGATGCCGGCGCATCTGCCGACGTCCGAGACCCCGCTGGAGCACGACGCCAAGGTCAGGCGCCGGTTGCTGTTCTTCGGGATCGTCCGTCCGTACAAGGGGCTGGACGTTCTGCTCCGCGCCCTGGCCGAAGGCCCGGACGACGTCGCCCTGACCGTCGCGGGCGAATTCTGGGGCGGCGAGGCGGAAACGCGCGAGCTCGTCCAGTCACTCGACCTGGCGTCACGTGTCGATCTGCGTCCTGGGTACGTCCCGGCCGCCGATGTGCCGGGGTTGTTCGCCGCCGCCGACGCCCTCGTCCTGCCCTACCGCACGGCCACGGCGTCACAGAACGTCTGGATGGCCTACGAGTACGGGCTCCCGGTGATCGCCACCGATGTCGGCGGCTTCGCCGCGCAGATCCGCGACGGCGTGGACGGTCTGGTCTGCACGCCGGACGACGTCCCGTCCCTGGCCGCCGCCCTGCGCCGCTTCTATTCGCCGGGGGAGCCGGAGCGCCTGCGCTCCGGCGTCCGCCGGGTCGACCACGGCCCGCTCTGGGCCGCCTATCTCGACGCCCTCACGGGGCTCACAGATGGGGTTCGAGGACCTTGAGCAGGGCGCGCTTCGGCTTGGCGCCGACGATCTGCTCCACGACCTCGCCCTTCTTGAAGAGCAGCAGGGTGGGCAGGCCCATCACGCCGAACGTGTTCGGGGTGGTGGGGTTCGCGTCGTAGTCCAGCTTGGCGATCTTGATCTTGCCGTCCTGCTCCGCCGCGATCTGTTCGAGCACCGGGGCGATCATGCGGCAGGGCCCGCACCAGTCGGCCCAGAAGTCGACCAGTACCGGGGTGTCGCTGCTGAGGACCTCGTCCGCGAACGTCGCGTCGGTCACGGTGATCGGGGCCGTCACGGTCCCTCCTTCGTTGGCTGCGTACCCCTCACAAGCTCTTTGGAGGGCTGTTCATTCCCGGCGGCTTCTCCGCCATCCGGCTCGGTGCCGCGCGGTGTCGTCCGTCCGAGGACGAACGCGATCCCCGCGTTGATCAGGTCGGCGGCGGTCAGCAGCACCCGGGACGCGATCGCGACCACGACCGGCGCGCCCGCCGGGAGCACCGGCGTCAGCACCACCGTCAGCGCGGCCTCCCGCGCCCCGATGCCACCCGGCGCGATGAACACCAGGAAGCCCGCCACGAACGCCAGCGCGTAAGCACCCGTGGCGATGAACGGCAGCCCCTTCCCGTCACCGCCGACCGCCATGCAGAGCAACCAGGTGTGGACGCCGAACAAGACCCACCCCAGGACCGTCCAGCCGACGGCCTTCAGCGTCACGCCAAGGCTCACCGGCCGTTCCAGCGGCGGGCGCCGGATGATCTTGAGCATCGTCCCGAGGCACCACGTCACGACCTTCGGGTGCAGCAGCGCCAGCAGCACGGGCGCCAGCAGGAACAGCGGCCAGTACCTGTCCCGCGCCGCGGACGAGGTCAGCGGCAACGTCACCGCCGCGACCGCCAGCCCGCAGGCCGTGGACGTCGCGACCGCCAGCAGCGTCGACCCGAAGCTGCGCTCCGGCGGCACCTTGTGCTCGCGCGTCATCTCGATCTGCGTGACCAGCGCCCACACCTTGCCCGGCACGTACTTGCCGAGCTGGGAGATCCCCGAGATCCGGAAGACGGCCCGCACCGGCAGCGGCGACCCGAGGCCGCCGAGGAACTCGCGCCAGCCCAGCATCCAGGCGAAGAGCCCCGCCAGGCCCACGGCCAGCGCGCCGGAGAGCGTCGCCCACGACATCTGCTGGAACGCCTCGACCGTCGCGTCCCACTGCGACGCCACGCTGTAAGTACAGAAGGCCAGCGCGAGCATCACCAGCACCACGCGCAGTGCCCGCACGGCGACGACCTTCATCTTCACCCGCCCAGCGTAGGCGAACGTGGCCTCGCGACCCGCCACGCGTCCTACAGTTGGGGGCGATGAAGATTTCGGATGTGGTCGCCTTCATGGGCCACCAGGTACACGTGTGCCGGTACCGCGAGGCGGGGACGCTCCTCGCCTGGATGGGCCGCGACCTGCACGGCAAGCGAGTTCTGGACGTCGCCGGCGGCGACGGCTACTGGGCCGGCCAGGCCGGTAGGCGCGGCGCCGACGCCGTCTCGATCGACCTGGCCCGCGGCAAGATGGTCTACGGGCGGACGCTCGCGCACGCGCCCGCGCTGATCGAATGCGACGCGCTGCGCCTGCCGTTCGGCGACGGCTCGTTCGACGCGATCCTGTCGGTCTGCGCGATCGAGCACTTCGACGACGGCGGGAAGTCCCTGGACGAGATGGCCCGCGTCCTCAAGCCCGGCGGCGAGATCTTCATGTCCGCCGACGTGCTGAGCCGCGCCGACACGTGGCCGAAGCTGCGGGACGCTCACAAGGCCAAGTACCACGTCCAGCACACCTACACGCACGACAGCCTCCGCAAGCTGATGGACGAGCGGGGCCTCGACCTGGTCAGGCACAGCTACCAGTTCCGCACGGCCGCCACCGAACGCCTCTACCTGTCGCTGTCCACCTACGGCGGTAAGGTCGGCTTCAACGCGGCCGCGCCCCTGACGCCGCTGGTCGCGCTGGCCGATCGCAAGGCCCCGAACGAGCGTGGGAGCATCGTCTTGGTGCAGGCGCGCAAAAGGTAGTCGTCGGGGGGTGTGGGGGTCGGCCCCCACAATGAACCGCTGATGGAGGTCCCGCGAAGGTAGCGTCGGCGGGCGTAGGGTCGAAGAGTAAAGAGTGATCTACGCCACCGCGCTGGATGGGGGAGTGGACCGTGGCGCCTCGAATTCTGCTCGACGCCACCGCCGTGCCGGCCGACCGCGGCGGGCTCGGCCGGTACGTCGACGGCCTCCTGGTCGCCCTGCACG
>JBOHBY010001136.1:0-3820 GCA_050698635.1 Spirillospora sp. | reverse complement strand
CACCAGGGCGCGAGGTCGGTCGCGGGGTGCGCGGCCTGCTCCGCGGCGACGGCGTCGATGAGCTCCAGGATCACCTCGCGGCAGTCGCCCACGATCGGCACGTCGGCCCGGCGGTTCTTGGAGATCTCCGCCGGGTCGATGTCGGCGTGCACGATCCGGGCGTCCGGCGCGAACCCGTCCAGCTTGCCGGTGACGCGGTCGTCGAACCGGGCGCCGAGCGTGACCAGCAGGTCGGAGCGCTGGAGCGCGCCGACCGCGCCGACCGCGCCGTGCATGCCGGGCATGCCCATGTGCAGCGGGTGGCTGTCGGGCAGCGCGCCCTTGGCCATCAGCGTGGTGACGACGGGCGCGCCGGTCAGCTCGGCGAGCACCTTCAGCTCGGCGGACGCCCCGGCCTTCAGCACGCCGCCGCCGACGTACAGCACCGGCCGCCGCGCCGCGGCGATCAGCCGCGCCGCCTCCCTGTCCTGCTTGGAGTGCGGACGGGTGACCGGCCGGTACCCGGGCAGCTGGAGCGGGACGGGCCACTCGAAGTTCACCGTCGCCTGGAGCGCGTCCTTGGCGATGTCGACCAGGACCGGTCCAGGACGCCCGGTGCCCGCGATGTGGAACGCCTCGGCGATCGTCCGGGCGATGTCGCCCGCCTTGGTGATCAGGAAGTTGTGCTTGGTGATCGGCATCGTGATGCCGGCGATGTCGGCCTCCTGGAAGCCGTCGGTCCCGATCAGCGACGACGCCACCTGGCCGGTGATCGCCACGATCGGCACCGAGTCCATGTAGGCGTCGGAGATCGCCGTGACGAGGTTGGTCGCGCCGGGGCCGCTCGTGGCCATGCACACGCCGACCTTGCCGGTCACCATCGCATAGCCCTGGGCCGCGTGGCCGGCGCCCTGCTCATGCCGGACGAGGATGTGGCGCAGCTTCGCGGAGTCGAAGAGCGGGTCGTAGGCCGGGAGGATCGCGCCGCCCGGAATGCCGAAGACGGTGTCGACGCCGACGTTCTCCAGGGCGCGGACCAGCGCCTGGGCTCCCGTGATCTGTTCGGTCGTCATGATTCTGCGTTTCCTAGGGGAGAGTTTCGAGGCTCGCCGGGCAACAAAAAACCCCCGCCGCCGTGAGGCGATCGAGGGGAGGCGCGCAGGTCGGAGAGCTCGGTCAGCCTGCGCGCCGACCAAGTACTACGAGAATGGTGAGGATGCTCTTCACGGGCCCCACTTTCGCCGATGTCCGGCCCCCGGTCAAATCCTTGGACACTTTGTCTCACATTCTGAGACATGAGCGCGCGGCGATCAGCCCGGAAGGGGCAGCGGGACGTCGCCGGAAAGGGCCCGGCCCTCCAGGTTCGTGCGCACCAGCGACTCGACCCGCTCGGCCGCCATCGGACGCGCCACGAGGAAGCCCTGCCCGCGCGGGCAGCCCATCTCGCGCAGCAGCTCAAGCTGCTCGGGCCGCTCGATGCCCTCGGCGACCACGGTCAGCCCGAGGTCGCTGCCCAGGCGCACGATCGTCCGGGTGAGCAGGGTCAGGGTCTCGTCCGAGCCGAGGCCCGCAACGAACGACGGGTCGATCTTGATGATGTCGACGGGCAGCTGCCCGAGGTAGGCCAGCGACGCGTAGCCGGTGCCGAAGTCGTCGATCGCGAGCCGGACGCCGAGGTCGCGCAGCGCCACGAGGCGCTCGACGTTCTGGCCCGCGTCCTCGACGAGGACCTCCTCGCGGACCTCGATCGTCAGCGCGTGCGGCGGCAGCCCGGTCTCCTCCAGCGCCGCCGCGACCGACTCCACGAACCGCGGCGCGGCGATCTGCCGGGCGGTGAAGTTCACCGACAGGCCCACGGCCCACGAGTCTCGGCGCCAGCGGGCGACCTCGCGGCACGCCTCCCGCAGCACCCAGCCCCCGAGCGGGACCATCAGCCCCGCCTCCTCCGCCGGGCCGATGAACTCCTCCGGCGGCACCGCCTCGCTCCCCCGCCACCAGCGCAGCAGCGCCTCCACGCCCGTCACCCGGGACGTCGCGAGGTCGACCACCGGCTGGAACTCGACGGCGAACTGCTCCTCGGCCAGCGCCCTCTGCAGGTCGCTGCCGAGTTCGAGCCGCCGGACGACGTCGGCGTGCATGTGCGGCGCGTACACCTCGACGCGCCCGCCGCCCATCTCCTTCGCCCGCGCCATCGCCAGGTCGCCGTTGCGCATCAGGTCGGCGGCGGTCCGGCGCAACCTGCGCCCCGCCGCCTCCGTGGCGGCGCCCGCCGGCTCCTCCTCGTCGCCCGCGAACGCGATCCCGACACTCGCCGTCAACGCGATCTGCTTGTCACCGACCTGATAAGGGTCGGCCGAAAGGACGCGCAGCAGACGCCCGGCCAGCTCGACTGTGGCGCGGGTCTCACCATCGTCCGGGGGGAGCTGGACGAGGACGGCGAACTCGTCACCGCCCCAGCGCGCCACCGTGTCGTCGGCCAGGACGTTCGCGCGCAGCCTCCGCGCGGCCTGCGCCAGCACCTGGTCACCGGCCGCGTGGCCCTCGGAGTCGTTCACCGCGGTGAACCCGTCCAGGTCGACGAACACGACCGCGACCTCACCGTCGGAGGTGTGCCGTGACAGCACCTCCCTGACGCGCTCCTCGAAGTAGGACCGGTTCGGCAGGCCCGTCAGCCCGTCGTGGAACGTCAGGTGCGCGACCTGCCGTTGCAGCGCCGCCTGCTCGCTGAGGTCACGGGTCGTGACCAGCAGCCGCGCGGGGGCTCCGTCGCCGTCCGAGCCGCTGTAGCGAGAGATCGTGGACTCGGTCGGCAGCCACGTGCCGTCGGCCGCGCGGACCCGGCACGACACGCGCAGCGCGTCCTGGAACCCGTCGCGGAAGACGCCGCCGTCGGCGTCGTCGAGGAACTCGGTGAACACGTCCTGGACGCGCGGCAGGTCTTCGGGGTGGATGAGCTCGCTGAGCGGACGCCCGAGCAGCTCGTCGGGCGTGTAGCGGTAGGTGCGCAGCGCGCCTGCGCTGGCGTACTGGACGGTCGCGTCCATGTCGCAGATCAGCACCGCGTCGTTGATGCTCTCCGACAGGGCACGGAAATGCTCCTCGCCGGTCACCACGGCGTGGCGCAGCGCGTCGTTCTCCCGCAGCAGGCCCGCCAGCCGCGCGATCAGCACCAGCGCCGCCGACCCCGCGGCGATCGAGACGCCGGGTTCGAGGCCGTTCTCCCCAGTGACGGAATGGCCCGCGATGAACAGCCCGGCCGCGGCGGCGACCGCGGCGGGCGCGAGCCCCGGGCCGATCATGCGGCCGGACCGCTCCCGGGGCGCGGTCTCGTCCTCGGGGACGTCGTCGACGGGCAGGCCGGACTCGGCGGCGGCCGGACCGGTCCACGGCACGAGCAGCAGGAGCAGCAGCCCGGCGAGCCGCAGGATGTCGGACGGATCGTCGGCCGGCCCGCCGCCGTCCAGCCGGACGAACGTCGTCACGATGTCGGCGACCGCGATCGCGGTCAGCGCGCCGTACCCCATCCAGGCGAGCCGGCGGTGCCCGCGCGCCGCGCCGAGCACGAACGGCAGCGCGCCGCAGACGAACACGATGTCGATCAGCGGGTACAGCAGCTCCAGCACGAACTCCGACGCCGTCTCGCCCGACCGGTGGTAGAGCGCGCCGAACAGCGCGACCCAGCCGAGGACGAACAGCGCGCACGCGCACACATAGGTGTCGGCGGCGTAACGCAGCCATACCCCGGCGTCACGCGGCAGGCTGATCGGCGCGACGAGGCCGACCACCAGCGCCACCAGGGCGAAAAGATAGAAAAGGTCGGGTATGGACAGCGAAAGCGCGC
>JBOHBY010001135.1:0-2615 GCA_050698635.1 Spirillospora sp. | reverse complement strand
TCGAGATCGCCCTTGTGCGGGGCCGCGGCCGCCCGGTCGATCTGACCATCGGCGGCGGCCGGTACTACGTCGACGGGATCGGCGTTGACGCGGACCGGCCGCGTCCCGGCGTCCCCGTGCCGGACGGCCCCGACGCCGAGCCGCCCGACGTCCCGGAGGAGTGGACGTACTGGGACCAGCCGGACGCCTACCGCGACCCGGAGCGGCCCGCGGACCGGCTCCCGGCCGACTTCCCGTTCCTCGCCTACCTGAAGGTGTGGGAACGATCGGTCGTCGCCGCCGAGGATCCCTCGCTCCAGGAGGTGGCGCTCGGCACCGCGATGCCGGACACCGCGGCCCGCGTCAAGCTGGTCTGGCAGGTGCTGCCGCTGCCGGGCGCGAAGCTCGACGTGGACGCGGACGCGACCGCCGACGAGATCCGGACGGCCTTCCGCGCCTGGGCGGACGAGGCGACGGCCAGTACCGCCCGGCTGGCCGCGCGCGCGACCCGTCCCGACCCGGACGACGAGGACCCGTGCCTGGTCAAGCCGGACGCCCGCTACCGGGGCCCGGAGAACCAGACCTACCGGGTGGAGGTCCACGCGGGTGGGACCGAGGGTGCGGCGACCTTCAAGTGGTCGCGGGAGAACGGGTCGGTCGTCTTCCCGGTCGACGAGCTCGACGGCACCTGGGTCACGCTGGCGTCCCTGGGCCACGACGAGAAACTCGACCTGGACATCGGGCACTGGGTCGAGCTCGTCGACAGCGCGTACGCGAGCCGCCTGGAGGCGCTGCCGCTGCTGCGGGTCGAGGAGGTGGACCTCGCGGGACGCCGGGTACGCCTGTCCGCCGAGCCGTCCCCGGAGGTCGGACGGAGACCGGAACGCCACCCCTACCTGCGCCGCTGGGACCACCAAGGCGCAGCGGCGCGCGGCGGCGCGATCCCGGTCGAGGAGGGACGGTGGCTGGCACTGGAGGACGGCGTCCAGGTGTACTTCGCCGCGGACGGCGCGTACGACACCGGCGATCACTGGCTGATCCCGGCACGCACCATCACCGGAGCCGTGGAATGGCCCACGGACCCGCAGGGCCGCCCCCTCCTGGCCGACCCGGCCGGACCGGCGGCGCACTACGCGCCACTGGCCTGGATCACCGGCGCCGGCGCCCAGACGGACCTGCGCATGTCCTTCGCGCCGCTGGCGAGCGCCCCGCGCCAGGCCGCCCCACGCCGCCGCACCACCCGCAAGTCTTGACGGACGAGCCGAGCATTGACACCCCCGCTCAGGTCGGGGTCCTCGTTGACGACCCCGTAGCCGAGGGCCCTGACCGGCCCCTCGCCGCACGCGCGGCGTCCGCCCGAGGCCGAGCGGCTGATCGCCGCCCGGCCGCTGACCGACCTCACCGGATTGCCGTGGGCTCAGCCGTGAGGCAGCTAGGCTCCGGCCTCACATGTGACGGTCTGGCTCCAGTTCGGTGTCGTTGACGGCCACCTCGGCCATTACCTCGGCCAGGGTGTCCCGCAGTCTGCGGAGGGCCTCGGCGAGCTCGTCGCGGGTCACCGACAGGGGCGGCGGCCGGAGGGGTCCGGTCGCCGCATCCCAGGAAGAGCGCCCGGTGACGCTCCCGCGCCACCTTGAGGACGCGGTCCCGGACGATCCCGTCGGCGACGTCCACCGCGCAGATCAAGCCGCGACCGCGGGGGGCCGACAGCATGGCCGGGTAGCGGGCGGCGCAGTCGCGCAGGCCGTCCAGGAGGAAGGCGCCCATCTCCGCCGCGTTGGCCACCAGGTCCTCGTCTTCGATCACTCGCAGGATCCGGGTGGCGCGCACCATGTCGACAAGGTTGCCGCCCCAGGTGGAGCTGATCCGGCTCATCGAGCGGAAGGCGTTGTCGGCGACCTCCAGGACCTTGCGGCCGCCCATCACGCCGCACACCTGGGTCTTCTTGCCGAAGGCCACCAGATCGGGGACGAGGCCGAGCGCCTGGTAGGCCCATGGCCGGCCGGTCGTCCCGCATCCCGTCTGGACCTCGTCCAAAGCGAAGCGGGCGTCGTGCCGGTGGCAGAGATCCTGGAGGCTTTGCGGGAACTGGGCACGCAGGTGCCGGTCCCCGCCCTCGCACTGGAATCGGTTCCACCACCACGCACGCGACCTCGTGGGGGTAGCGGCGGAAGGCCGCCTCGGCCGCTTCAAGCGCCACCTGCTCCTCGGGCAGGAGGCCCCGGTGCCTCCAGAGCGAGTCGTCCGGCAGCGCGCCGCGAGGTCGTCGACCTCGCCCGGATCGCGCGCCACCCGCAGCATCAGGGAATCATGCGAGTGATGCTCCGGCTCTGGCGGGACTACCTGGCGCCCCCGCTGGGACTACTGGCCCGTCCGGGCCGCGGTCAGTTACGCATTGCCCCGGCAAGACCGGCTGCGGCGTGCCCGAACACCTGGCCCGGCTGCTCGCCGCCACCCCGACGCTGAGCACGGCCTGGCTGGCCGGGGTGGCGGCCGCGCTCGGCTTCGCGCTGCTCTTCGCGCAGGCGCGCTCGGTCTCCGAACCCGCGAGGCTGCTGCCGTTCCTGCTGCTCGCGCCCGTGCTGCCGCCGCGCTGGTGCTCGCCCCCCGGCTGCCGATGCCGCTGGCCGCCGGGG
>JBOHBY010001134.1:0-1947 GCA_050698635.1 Spirillospora sp. | reverse complement strand
GGTCCCCGATCTCCGGACGGCTCACCGCGCCCCGGCGCCGGCGACGCCCGCGACCTCGGTCATGACCGAGCCGGCGAGGTCGAACCCGCCCACGCAGGCCAGGTATCCGGGGGCGTCCCAGTCGTGGCCGCCGGGGCGTCCGCCGAGCGGCAGGTACGTGCCGCCGGCCTGCCTGACCAGGAGCATCGCGGCGGCGATGTCCCAGGCGTTGATGAGGGAGTCGTAGGCGACGTCCGTCCAGCCGGCGGCGATGTGCGCGAGGGTGAGCGCGGCGCTGCCGGGCCTGCGGACGGTGGCGAACGCGTCCACCATCAGGCCGAACCGCCGCAGGGTCTCGTCGCGGTCGCCCTGGCCCAGGTCGTACGGGCTGGGGTAGGACGTCGCGGCGACGGCGGTCGCGTCGTGGGTCGCGCCCCTGCTGCGCATCGGCTCGCCGTTGCAGGTGGCGCCGTCCAGGGACGCGGTGAACATGTCGTCGCGGACCGGGTCGTACACGGCGCCCGCGACGAGCTCGTCGCCCGCGACGGCGGCGATCGACACGCAGAAGAACGGGAGGCCGACCGCGAAGTTGGCGGTCCCGTCGATGGGGTCGACGTACCAGCACAGGTCTCCGGTGGAGCCCGCCGAGCCGCCGCGCGAGCCGCCCTCCTCCCCGACGACGACGCTGCCCGGGGTGTGCTCGGCGAGCACCTCCCGGATCGTCTCCTCCGCCGCGCGGTCGTGCTCGGTGACCGGGTCGTGGAAGTCGGTCTTGACATCGACCTCCGGACGCGAGCGGAACGCCGTCCGCAACTGGCCGCCGGTGGTGCGGGCGGCGAGTTCGGCGATCTCGGCGAGCTCCCGCGAGGCGGGCACGTCGACGTTCATTCGGCTCCTTCGGGCGGCGTGGGCAGGACGCTGGTCAGGCGGGTATGAGGCGGTCCAGGAGGCGCGCGGCGGTGATGACGCCGACGACCGCGCCGCGCTCCGGGTGGCGCTCGTCGTCGGTGACGGCGACGACGGGGCTCCGCGCGCCCGCCATGACGCTGGCGATCTCCATGACGGTCGCGCGGGAGTCGACGACGGGGAGCGGGACGCGCTCGTCCTCCAGCAGGTCGGCGACGGTCCTGTCGGCGAGCCTGGCGCAGAGCCGGTCGGCGTGCCGCTCGTCGTAGACGCGGGCGAGGGCCGGATCGTCGCGGACGTGCGGCGGGACGATCTGCCGCAGCAGCCGCGACCCCGGGACCACCGCCACGGCACGTCCGTCGCCGTCCACGACGACGAGGCCCGGCAGGCCCTGGCGCGCGAGGAGGCGGGCGGCGTCCAGCGCGCTGTCGGACGGCGTCACGGTCGGGTACTCGGCTGCGAGTTCATGGGCACGCACATTCCCGACGTTATCCGAGGGCCACACCGGCACCGAGCGGGGGCTAGAGCTCGGCTTCGGCGTAGTCGTCCGGGGAGAACTCGATGCGGGGCTGGGATCGCTCCAGCAGGTCGAACGCGCCGGGGACGTTGTCGGTCCAGCCGATGGCGTCCCAGATCTTCGCGCGGGCGAACCCCTGCTCGGTGAGGCCCTTCATCAGGTCGCGGAGCGGGTCGTAGACGCCGGTCGGGTCGAGGATCACGACGGGCTTGGCGTGCATGGCCAGGACGCGGGCCGTCCACACCTCGAACAGTTCCTCCAGCGTGCCGATGCCGCCGGGCAGGATGAGGAACGCGTCGCTGCGGCGGTCCATCTCGCCCTTGCGGGTGCGCATGTCGGAGGTGACGATCAGCTCGTCGTTGTCCTCGTCGGAGATCTCGACGCTGACCAGGCCCTCGGGGATCACGCCGACGGTACGGGCGCCACCCGCCCGTGCGGCGCGGGCCACGGCGCCCATGCAGGAGACCTGGGCGCCGCCGCTGACGAGGCTGTGCCCGCGCCGGGCGAGCTCGGCTCCGGCCTGCGCCGCGAGGTCGACGTACCGG
>JBOHBY010001133.1:0-3072 GCA_050698635.1 Spirillospora sp. | reverse complement strand
CCGCGGGCACCCGGTCGCGGTCGCGGCGAGGCGGCGGGCGGGGCGCGCCCTCGGGATCGCGATCGCGTCCGCGACGCACCTGTGCGACCTGGACGTCGCGTCGATCGGCGGCGGCCTGTCCCAGGCGGGGTCGCTGCTGTTCGACCCGCTGGAGGAGGCGTTCCGGACGCACGCCAGGATGGAGTTCGCGCGCCGCGTCCGGATCGTCCCGGCGGCCCTCGGCCAGACCGCCGGCCTCGTCGGCGCCGCCGCCCTCGTCTTCGCCCAGGACCGCTACTGGACAAGCTAAGCCGCCTGTTCCTTGTGGGGGGGCGACCCCCCACACCCCCCGGCAAAAGCCGCGTGGGTGCGATGATCAGGGGATGAGCTCAGTCACGTTGGACGAGGTGCGCGCCGCCCGGGAACTGCTCCGCGAGGTCGCGGTGCCCACCCCGATGATCCCGTCCCGGGCGCTGTCGGAGCAGCTCGGCGGGCCCGTCCTGCTGAAGTGCGAGAACCTGCAGCGCACCGGCTCGTTCAAGATCCGCGGCGCGTATGTGCGGATCGCCCGGCTCAGCGAGAGCGAGCGCGCCCGCGGGGTCGTCGCGGCCAGCGCGGGCAACCACGCGCAGGGGGTCGCGCTCGCCGCGTCCATGCTCGGCTGCCGGGCCACCGTCTTCATGCCCGTCGGCGCGCCGCTCCCCAAGATCGCCGCGACCCGCGGCTACGGCGCCGAGATCGTGTTCCCCGGGCCCACCGTCGACGACTGCCTGGTCGCCGCGCGCAAGCACGCCGACGAGACCGGCGCCGTGTTCATCCACCCGTTCGACCACCCGGACGTCGTCGCCGGGCAGGCCACGATCGGGCTGGAGATGCTGGAGCAGTACCCGGACGTCCGGACGATCGTCGCGGCGGTCGGCGGCGGCGGGCTGCTGGCCGGCATCGCGGCGGCGGCCAAGGGCCTGGCCGAGGAGGCCGGCGGCGACCGCAAGATCAAGATCATCGGGGCGCAGGCCAAGCGCGCCGCCGCGTTCCCGCCCTCGCTCGCCGCCGGGCGGCCGACGCAGATCGAGATCGAGCCGACGATGGCGGACGGCATCGCCGTAGGACGCCCCGGCGACCTGACCTACGCCATGTTCACCGACCTGGTCGACGCGGTCGTCACCGTCACCGAGGAGTCCATCTCGCAGGCGCTGCTGCTGTGCCTCGAACGCGCCAAGCAGGTCGTCGAGCCGGCCGGGGCCGCCGGTGTGGCGGCGCTGCTGGAGCACTCGTACGCGGTCGAGCCGCCCGTGGCGGTGCTGCTGTCGGGCGGCAACATCGACCCGCTGCTGATGTCGAAGGTACTGCGGCACGGACTCGCCGGGGCCGGGCGCTACCTCGTCGTCCGCTGCCGGGTGAAGGACCGTCCGGGCGCGCTGGTGACGCTGCTGGGCGAGCTCGCCGAGCTGGGCGTGAACGTCCTGGACGTGATGCATGAGCGGATCGCGGCCCGGCTCAACGTCGAGGACGCCGAGGTCCTCATGCACCTGGAGACGCGCGGCGCCGACCATTCGGAGGACGTCATCGGACGCCTCCGCGAACGCGGCTACACCCTCACGCTGAGCTGACCACCGTCGTACACGGCTCAGCGTGAGGGTGTGGCCCCACGGGGTTACAGGGCGGGCTTGCCTTCGGAGTAGAGCCAGGCGTTGGCCCAGGCGCCCAGGTCCTTGCCCGACAGCCGCTCGGCGAACCGGACGAAGTCCTTCGTCGAGGCGTTGCCGTGAAGGTGCGCGGCGGGCCACGCCTTGAGCAGCCTGGAGAACGACTCCTCGCCGATCGTCTTGCGCAGGACGTGGATGGCCATCGCGCCACGGTCGTAGACGAGCCCGTCGAAGATGTGGTCGCGGCCCGGGTCGGCGACCTTGCCCTTCCACAGGGTCTCGCTCGCCGGGGTCGCGTAGACGGCGTCGAAGTTGTCCTGGACGGGCGTCCCCTCGAACTTCTCGGCGTACAGCCACTCGGAGTAGGAGGCGAAGCCCTCGTTCAGCCAGATGTCGGCCCATTTCGCGGGCGACACCGCGTCCCCGAACCACTGGTGGCCGAGCTCGTGCGCGAGGAGCCCGCCGCTCGGGATGGTGCCCGGCCTGCGGCCGAGGTCGTACACGGGACGGCCCTGCGTCTCCAGCGCGTAACCGACACCGGCCTTCACCGCGATCCCGCCCGTGGACGTGAACGGGTAGCGCCCGTAGATGGTCGACTGGAAGTCGGTGACCTGGGCGGTCTGGTCGTGGAACTTCTGCGCGTCCGCCGGTTTGATCGCCATCGCGTGGTCGGTGGCGGTCAGGTTCGGGACACCGTCCTTCGTCCGCCCGGACAGGACGTCGTACTTGCCGATCGCGAGCATCGACAGCTCGCTGGCCATCGGGCGGCGCATGTCCCAGCGCGTGGTCGTCCAGCCGTTGCGCGTCCACTTGCCGCGCAGGTCGCCGTTGGCGAGCGCGGTGAGGTTCGCCGGCGCGGACAGGACGAACGTGTACGTCGCCTTGTCGGTCGGGTGGTCGTTCACCGGGAAGACCGTCGCCGCGCCGAACGGCTGGTTGAGCATCACCGCGCCGTCGGGCGTCGGGATCCAGCCGGACGTGCCGAGCGTCGCGTCGTCGACCGTCTGCGGAACGCCGGAGTAGGCGACGGTCACCGTGAAGTTCCGGTTCTTCCGCAGCCCCTTCGGCGGGGTGACCACGAGTTCCTGGGCGCCTGTGCGCGTGTGGGACGCCGCGCGTCCGTCCACCCGGACCGACGAGATCGTGAGCGGGCCGAGGAAGTCCAGGTCGAACTTGGACAGGTCCTGCGTCGCCTTCGCTCTGATCTTGGTGACGGCCTGGATCCCCTTCGTCCCCGGGTCGTACTTCAGGGCGATGTCGTAGTGGGCGACGTCGTAGCCGCCGTTGCCCATGTCGGGAAAGTAGGGGTCGCCCGCGCCCGGCGCACCGGGCGTGAAGGACGGGTGACCACGGTCGGCGGCCACGGCGGCCACGGCGGGAGCGGCCTGGACGGCGAGGGCCGCGGTGACGCCCAGCGTCACGGCGGCCAGGGCTCTGGGGGTTCTGC
>JBOHBY010001132.1:0-2450 GCA_050698635.1 Spirillospora sp. | reverse complement strand
TCCGGGGGGTGTGGGGGGTCGTCCCCCCACAGGAAGCAGGCCCGGACACCGTCGAACGAGTGATCACGGACGAGTCGGTCAGCACGGCGATGCTGCTGGTGATGGAGGAGCTGACGCCGTCCGAGCGGGTGGCGTTCGTGCTGCACGACGTGTTCGACGTCCCGTTCGACCAGGTCGCCGAGGTGCTCGGGAACTCGGCGGCGGCCTCGCGCAAGCTCGCGTCGCGGGCCCGCGCGCGGGTGGCGGAGGCTCGCGAACAGCACCCGAAGGCGACCCGCTCGGAGCGCGAGCGGATCCTGACGGCGTTCCGCGCGGCAACGGAACAGGGCGATTTCGAAAGGCTCGTGAAACTGCTGAACCCGGACGCCGTGTACGTCGCGGACGGCGGCGGCAAGGCCGTCGCGTCCCGCCGCCCCGTGACCGGCGGGACGCGCATAGCCCGCCTCCTCGCCGGGATCACGACCCGCTACGGCATCGAGAGAACGGCCCTCGTCGAGCTCAACGGAGAACTCGCGATCGCCACCTACCAGGACGGCCGCGTCGCCTGGATCGACACGGTCGAGATCGCCGGCGGGCAGATCACCACTGTCCGGCGCGTGGCGAACCCGGACAAGCTCCGTCACATCTGAGCGTCCTGCCTTGTCTCCCTGGCGCAATCCGAGCCGAGAGGGAGAACGCAATGCCGCACATAGCGATCGTCGGCGGTGGCTTCGCCGGAGTATGGAGCGCGGCCGCCGCCGCCCGGGTCCGCGGGGACGACGACCTGCGCATCACCCTGATCACCCCCGACACCGACCTGGTCATACGCCCCCGCCTGTACGAACCGGACCCCGAACTGGCCGCCGTCGCACTGAAGCGCCTCCTCGAACCGATAGGCGTCGCCCACGTCCAGGCCGCCGTACAGGACATCGACGTCAACGCCCACCAGGTCATCGCGGACGGAAAGCCAATCACCTACGACCGCCTGGTCCTGGCGGCCGGGAGCCACCTGATCCGCCCCGACATCCCCGGTGCCGAGCGCCTCTTCGACGTCGACACCCTCCCCGCCGCCCAGCGCCTGCGCGGCCACCTCCGTGACCGCAGCGGCTACCGGGCGGTCGTCGTCGGCGCGGGCTTCGCCGGTCTGGAGGTCGCGACCGAACTGGCGGGCAAGGGCCAGGTGATCCTCGTCGAGAAGTCGGGCGAGGTGGGCCCCGCGCTGGGGTTCGGCCCGCGTCCGGCGATCGAGGTCGCGCTCGACCGCCTGCACATCGAACGGCGCCTGAACACGACCGTGACCGAGGTGACGGAGGGCGGCGCCGTCCTCTCCGACGGCTCCTCGATCCCGGCCGACGCGGTCATCTGGACGGCCGGACTCCAGGCGAGCCCCCTCACCACCCAAATCCCAGGCGACCGCGACCGCCTGGGCCGCCTGACCGTCGACGCGCACCTGCGGGTGGACGGCGACGTGTTCGCCGCCGGTGACGTCGCCGCCGCCCGCGCGGACCGCGACCACTGGACGGTGCAGAGCTGCCAGCACGCCGTCCCGATGGGCAAGACGGCGGGCCACAACGCCGCCGCCGACCTCCTCGGCGTCCCCCTGATCGACTTCGCCCCTGCCCCGTTCGTCACCGGCCTGGACCTCGGCGCGGCCGGTGCCGTCTACGCCCGCGGCTGGGACCGCCGCATCGCCCTCACCGGCGCCGAAGGCACCTGGGTGAAACGCTGGATCATGAACGTCATCCACCCGCCCGCGGACGACGCCGCGACGCTGCTCGCCCACGCGGGCGTCGTCACCACCCCGATCCCGTTCTGACCTAGGACCTCGCGAAGGCGGCGGCGTGCTCGCTCGCCCACGGCGCGAACCCGAGGGCCGGACGTCCGAGGATCTCCTCGACGGTGCCGGTGGCCGGGCCGGGCTGGTCAAGGCAGGTGGCCATGTAGCCGAGCATCCGGTCGGGGACGTCCGGCGGAAGACCCTGGGCGAGCATGCCGCGGCGCGCCTCCTCGGGCGAGACCTCGACGAACGGGACGTCGCGGCCCGTCGCGGCGCCGATCAGCCGGGCCTTCTCACGCTGCGTGACCGGCTCGGGCCCGGTGAGGGCGTACGACCGTCCGCCCTGGGTCGAGTCGCGCAGGGCCCAGGCGGCGATGTCGGCGATGTCGTGCTCGTGGACGGCGGCCGTGGCCGCGTCGCCGTAGGCGCCCCGCACGAGCCCCGCCGCCCGGATCTGCGGCGCCCAGGCCAGGGTGTTGGCGGCGAAGTCGGCGCAGCGCAGGATCGTCCAGCGCAACCCGGACGCCTTGACCGCCACCTCGGCGACCTCGAACGCCTCGGCGAACCGCCGGTACCCGCCGCCGTACTCGACGGTGATCGCCGAGAGGAGCACGGCGCGCCGGACCCCGTGCCCGGCCGCGAGCGACAGCAACTCGGCGGTGGCGCCGCCGACCGCGCGCGGCGCGAGCAGGAT
>JBOHBY010001131.1:0-8972 GCA_050698635.1 Spirillospora sp. | reverse complement strand
GCGGTCGCCGGGAGGGCGCCCCCCCAGCGCCCTCCCCGCCCCCCCTCACACCTCGTGCGCCCGCACACCCGCACACCCCCTCACGGCGCGCGCGGCCCGCACACAGCACGTGCCAGGGGATGTCGGGACGGGCCGGCGCCACCACGGCGAGCGACTGGCCGCCCTGGATCCGCTCGTCCGGCATCGCGGTCAGGCGGAACCGGGCGTTCGGACGGTGCGACTCGCCGACCGCCAGGAGCGTGCTGCCACGGCGCAGGAGGAAGACGGCGACGTCGAGGCGGGACCACTCGCCCGCGTCCACCGGGACGTCCACGCGGTAGAGGGTGCCGTCCGAGTCGAGCGTGCTGGCCAGGTTGTGGTAGATCGCGGCGACGCCCGGGTTGCGGACCGCGACCGCGACGACGGCCGGGTCGTCGATGTCGACCGGCTCGATGTCCGGGCTGATCAGGCTCAGCGCCTCGGTGATCTCCGGACGGCTGCCGCCGTCGTGCACGCCCGCCAGCAGATGCGCGGACGCCTCGCCCTTCCGCCGCAGGTACGCCGACACGCCGAGCGTCACCCGGACGGTCTCGTCGTCGGTGCGGCCGACCACGACGACGGTCCGGGCCGCCTCCAGGCACGCGCGCTCGTAGGCGGTGTCGTCGAACGCGACCACGTCGTAGAGCTCGGGGTCGGGGTTCTCGCCGGTCAGCTCGCCCGGCCAGAAGATCGTCACGACGGGCGTCCTGGCGAACTCGGGGTCGGCGCGGAGCTGGCCGATGACCGACCGCAGGCCGTCGCGGTCGTAGCCGACCATCACGATGTGCTGCCGCTTGTGCAGTTGCGCCTGGCCGTTGGCCCTCATCATCCGTCCTCTTCCCATCCAGAGCGTCAGCTCGGCGAACATCACGAGCCCCGCGGTGAGCCCCGCGACGATGATGAGCACGCCGCCGATGCGGCCGCCGGTCGTCGTCGGGGACAGGTCGCCGTAGCCGGTGGTGGTGCCGCTGACCAGGAAGTACCAGATGTACTCGTCGGGCCGTTTGATGTCGGCGCCGGGCTCCTCGAACACCGCGATGAGCAGCCAGCCCGTCAGGAAGGCGGCGAGCAGGACGAGCGCGGGCGCCCGCCAGGAACGCCCGGTGATCCGGTTGACCAGGCGCATCAGCACGATCGGCATCCGCGCAGAGTGCCAGCGGGCAAAATGCCGCGTCAAGTCCAAAATGGAGCGGTATGCCCGACCGGAAAAGGCCACGCCGCCCCGGACGGACGGGCGGCGCTAACCGGCCGGCCCCCGGCGCAGCACACGGTTCAGCGCCGCGGCCACCTCCGCGGACAGATCGCCCTCGTCGCAGGGTGCGTCGGCCGGGCACGCGTCACGCGTGTGGCCGCAGTCGCGGCACTCGACCTCGCCGAGCCGGCACACCAGCGCCGCCGAGCCGCACTCGGCGCAGCGGTCGAGATCGTCCGCCCAGTCGAGGACGGACTGGCAGCCGGGGCAGATCAGAACCTGACGGTCCGCCCGGACCCCTCGCTTCCACGGGCTGGAGCCGCGCACGGGGTCGGTCTGCCGCGCCCCGCATCGGAAGCAGGGCATCACACCTCCAGGGGTGCGGGGACCGGTTCCGGCCAGCGGAGGCCAGCGGACCGATCCGACTCGCTCAGAGCGCGGCGAGCGCCTCGCGGTACTCGTCGATGTCGCGCGCGTCCGGGATCGCGTTCACGACCTTCCAGCGGACGACGCCCTCGGCGTCGATGATGAAGGTGCCGCGCAGGGCGAGCCCCTTCGTCTCGTCGAACACGCCGTAGCGCTGTGCCGTCCCGCCGTGCGGCCAGAAGTCCGACAGCAGCGGGAACTGGTACTTCTCCTGGTCGGCCCAGGTGCGCAGCGCGTACACCGAGTCGACCGACACCGCCAGCACCTGAACATCGTCGCCCGCGCCCGAACCGTTAGCGCCGGAACCGCCGAGGGTGGGCAGCTCGTCCCGGATCTGGCACAGCTCGCCCGTGCAGACGCCGCTGAACGCCAGCGGATAGAAGATCAGGACGACGTTCTTCCCCCGGTAGCCGGACAGCTTCACCGGAGTGCCGTGCTGGTCCTTCAGCTCGAAGTCGGGCGCGACTTCGCCTACCTCAACCGCCAAGGTCTTCTCTCCCAGAATCCGCCCCGCCGCCGACGGGGCATGCCCGCCCCCCACGGGCGTGGAGGACGGGCCCAGTCTGTCACCCCGCGGCACGCACCGGACTAAGGCGCCCATTCCGGGCGTGCGTCCGGCCTACTTGCGGACCTTGGGCGCGACCAGCCGCGTCCCTGACCACTCCTTCGCGGCGCTGACGCTGCTGGTCTGCGACAGGCCCGCGGTCTGCGCGGCCTCTCCGATGTCGCTCGGCTCCACGTGGCCGTCACGGCCCGCCTTCGGCGTCAGCAGCCAGATGTCGCCGCCGCCGGTGAGCGGGATCATCGCGTCGGTCAGCCCTTCGAACAGATCGCCGTCCTCGTCGCGCCACCACAGCAGCACGACGTCGACCACGTCGTCGTAGTCCTCGTCGACCAGCTCGTTCCCCGTGACGGCCTCGACGGATTCCCGGAGCTCCTCGTCGACGTCGTCGTCGTAGCCGATCTCCTGCACCACCTGGCCCGCCTTGAGGCCGAGCCGTTCGGCCAGGCTGCGCTCAGACTGCGCCTGACCCGCGGTCGCGCTCACGAAAGTCCTCCCATTGTCGTCGTCCGCACGGTGTCGTGCCTGTGTTCTCCGGCCCCCTGGACGGGTGGCCCGCCCGCACCTGTGCGGTGTTTGCGGGACAGTTCACACAAGTGTGGGCCCCTAGCGCAAGTGTCTTCCCGGCTTTTGGTGCCCTCATTGGCCCGATTACGGAGATCACCGTAACCGGTCGTCCACGGACGGTGACAATCCCCGCGTCACACCCATGCCCCGCAAGGGACGACACCCGGACCGATATTCGGATCGTTTCAATCATCCTTTAAGAAAAGACAGGCGTACCTGGCGATCCGGGTTGTCAACATTGAGGTCGACCAGGGCGACCGACTGCCACGTCCCCAGCGCGAGCCGCCCGCCGAGCACCGGAAGCGTCGCGTACGGCGGGACGAGCGCGGGCATGACGTGCGACCGCCCGTGCCCCCGCGACCCGTGCGCGTGCCGCCAGCGGTCGTCGGCCGGGAGCAGGTCGCCGAGGGCGGCGAGCAGGTCGTCGTCGCTACCGGCCCCGAGTTCGAGGATCGCCACGCCGGCGGTGGCGTGCGGGACGAAGACGTGCAGCAGCCCGTCACCGCCCGCCGACGCGGCGAACCGCTCGCATTCGGCCGTGATGTCGTGCACGGCCTCGCGTGTACCGGTGGCCACCCGGACCACGGTGCTCTCCATGATCCCGTGTCTACCCGATCCACACCCCAGGACGCATCCCCGCGAGCCCCGCGAGCCCCGCGAGCCCCGCGCCGGCGGCGTGCCGGGGTCAGCGCGACATCTGCTCCTTGGGCTCGATCACCGCGTCCGGCCCGGGGTAGACCAGCCTCTCGTGGCCGTCGTCGAACCGCACCAGGTACGGCGGGCCGCCGTCGGGGCCGCGCACCTCGATGATCTTTCCTGTCCGGTCTGGCTGGCCCACGACGTTGCCGTGAACGTGCAGCCGGTCTCCGATCTGTCCGTTCATCACTCCCCCAAGCTCGTACGTCCGCCACCGGGACGGACCGTGCCGGGCATGTGGTGCCGTTGTCTCCCAGCCTCATACGTTCACCCCCCGCCGTCGAGGGGAAACCTTCCGCAATCCGGAAAAACGAGGGAAAGCGGACGTCATGGCGGCCGGAGCACGGCCGGAGCACGGCCCGGAGCGCGATCGAAGCGTGGTCGAAGCGCGCCCGGCCGGGGAGGATGGTTACCGGGTGGTAGAGATGCGTTAGCCGTCGTTAACGGCGACGATGGATCACGAACCGAGGCGACGAACAGCCGCCAGGGGACCGGGGGCCGCCGAGCGGCGCCACCCGGTCCGACCAGCAAAGACGGCAAGGACAAAGGGGACCCCGTGGCTTCCGGACGTCAACGCTTTTCGATCATCAGCGACGGCCTGCCGAGCCAGCTGCCCGACATCGACCCGGACGAGACCCGGGAGTGGCTGGAGTCGCTGGACACGGTCATCAAGACCGAGGGGCGCGGCAGGGCGCGCTACGTGATGCTCCGGCTCCTGGAACGGGCCCGCGAGCTCCAGGTCGGGGTGCCGGGCCTGCGCAGCACCGACTTCATCAACACGATCCCGCCGGAGCACGAACCCTGGTTCCCCGGCGACGAGCACGTCGAGCGGCGCATCCGCGCCTACATCCGCTGGAACGCGGCGATCATGGTGTCGCGGGCGAACCGGCCCGACATCGGCGTCGGCGGGCACATCGCCACCTACGCCTCCGCCGCCTCCCTCTACGAGGTCGGCTTCAACCACTTCTTCCGCGGCAAGGACCACGGCGAGTCCGGCGACCAGGTGTTCATCCAGGGGCATGCCTCGCCGGGCATCTACGCCCGCGCCTACCTGGAGGGACGGCTGCCGGGCGACAAGCTCGACGGGTTCCGCCAGGAGCACTCGCACCCGGGCGGCGGGCTGTCGTCGTACCCGCACCCGCGCCTCATGCCGGACTTCTGGGAGTTCCCGACGGTCTCCATGGGCCTGACGGCGATCGACTCGGTCTACCAGGCCCGGTTCAACCGCTACCTCTACAACCGCAAGATCAAGGACACGTCCCGGTCGCACGTGTGGGCGTTCCTCGGCGACGGCGAGATGTCCGAGCCGGAGTCGCTCGGCGCGATCGGCCTGGCCGCACGCGAGGAGCTCGACAACCTCACCTTCGTCGTCAACTGCAACCTCCAGCAGCTCGACGGCCCCGTCCGCGGCAACGGGAAGATCATCCAGGAGCTGGAGTCGTTCTTCCGCGGCGCGGGCTGGAACGTCATCAAGGTCATCTGGGGCCGCGACTGGGACCCGCTGCTCGCCCAGGACGTCGACGGCGTCCTGGTCAACCAGATGAACACCACGCCGGACGGCCAGTTCCAGACGTTCAGCGTCGAGTCCGGCGAGTACATCCGGGAGAAGTTCTTCGGCGCCGACCCGCGGCTGCGCCGGATCGTCCAGCACCTGTCGGACGACGACCTGCGCAAGCTGTCGCGCGGCGGCCACGACTACCGCAAGGTGTACGCGGCGTTCAAGTCGGCCCGCGAGCACGTCGGCCAGCCGACCGTGATCCTCGCGCACACGATCAAGGGCTGGACGCTCGGCTCCGACTTCGAGGCCCGCAACGCCACCCACCAGATGAAGAAGCTCACCAAGGCCGAGCTGAAGGAGTTCCGCGACCGCCTCTACCTCGACATCCCCGACTCCGCCCTCGAAGCGCCCCTCCCGCCCTACTTCCACCCCGGCGAAGACTCGGACGAGATCCAATACATGCGCGAGCGCCGCGCCGCCCTGGGCGGGTTCCTGCCCAAACGGGTAGTACGGGTCAAACCGCTCAAGCTCCCCGGCGACCCGGTCTACAGCGAGCTGAAGAAGGGCTCCGGCAAGCAGAACATCGCGACGACCATGGCGTTCGTCCGGCTCCTCAAGGACCTGATCAAGGACGAGAACATCGGCGCCCGGTTCGTGCCGATCGCCCCGGACGAGTACCGCACCTTCGGTATGGACTCGCTGTTCCCCACGTCCAAGATCTACTCGCCGCACGGGCAGACCTACGAGGCCGTCGACCGCAAGCTGCTGCTCTCCTACAAGGAGTCGGAGAGCGGGCAGATGCTGCACGAGGGCATCAGCGAGGCCGGGTCGATGGCGTCCACGATCGCCGCGGGCACCGCCTACGCCACGCACGGCGAGCACATGATCCCGGTCTACATCTTCTACTCGATGTTCGGGTTCCAGCGGACCGGCGACCAGATGTGGGCGCTCGGCGACCAGATGGGCCGCGGTTTCCTGCTCGGCGCCACCGCCGGACGCACCACCCTCACCGGCGAGGGCCTCCAGCACGCCGACGGCCACTCCCCACTGCTCGCCGCGACGAACCCGGCCTGCGTCCACTACGACCCGACGTGGGCGTTCGAGCTGGCGCACATCGTCCAGGACGCCCTGCGCCGCATGTACGGAACGTCCGACGACCACCCGACCGGCGAGGACGTCTTCTACTACCTCACCATCTACAACGAGCCCTACCAGCAACCCACCGAACCCGAGAACCTAGACGTCAACGGCCTACTCAAGGGCCTCTACCGCTACCAGACAGCCCCCGAAGTCACCTCAGGCAACGGTGAGGCGCCCAAGGCACAAATCCTGGCGTCCGGTGTGGGCGGCCGCTGGGCCCTGGAGGCACAGCGCCTCCTCGCCGAAGACTGGGGCGTCGCCGCGGACGTCTGGTCGGCCACCTCGTGGAACGAACTGGCCCGCGAGGCCCGCGACTGCGACGCGTGGAACCTGCTGAACCCCGACGCCGAACAGCGAGTCCCCTACGTCGCCCGGACGCTCGACAACGTCGCCGGCCCGATCGTCGCCGTGTCGGACTTCATGCGAGCCGTCCCCGACCAGATCGCCCCCTGGGTCCACACGGACTTCACCGCCCTCGGCACCGACGGCTTCGGCTTCTCCGACACCCGGGCCGCCGCCCGCCGCTTCTTCCACGTGGACGCGGCGTCGGTCGTCCTGGCCGTCCTGACCCGCCTCGCCCGGCACGGCGAGGTCAAGCCGGAGACGCTCCAGCAGGCCATGGCGAAGTACCGCCTGAACGCCGACGTCTCCGACGTCTTCCCCAACGGGGCGGGCAGCCCCGAGAGCAACACCGGCGGCGAAGCCTGAGGTCATCGCGGAGGTGTAGGCCGCGATGACCCGCAGAAGGGCCCCGAGGAAAACCTCGGGGCCCTTCGCGCGCCGTCAGGAGGCCGGGGGCTTGAAGACACCGAACCGGTTGCCGGACGGATCCTCCAGGTAGGCGAAGCGCAGCCCGCTCACAGTCGTCACGGCGGGGACGGCGATCTTGCCACCGTGCCGCTCGGTCTGGGCGCACGTCGCGTCGACGTCCTGCACCATGACGATGAACATGGCGTGGTTCTCCGCCGGGTCCGACGTGTGGGCTATGCCGCCGCTCGGGCCTTCGGCGCCCGGGTAGCTGATCAGGTCGTAGCCGTCCTGGTCAGGGTCGAGCGTGAACTTCCACCCGAACATGTCGCCGTAGAAGCGCCGGGCCTCCTCCGGCGCGTCACTGCCGACCTGGAACCACGTGACGGTGTTGAACGCGGGAACACTCATCGATTTCCTCCTTCGAACGCTGCTGACACGAGCGTCGCGGAGTCCTGCGACAGCCCCCTGTCGGGGTTTCCGGACGAATTCCCACCCGCCGATCGGAATTCCGCCCACACCACGGTTCGGGGACCGTCCGTCCGGAATCCCCAGCTCTCCGCCAGGGCGTCCACAATTCGCAGCCCACGCCCGTTCTCATCACCGTCCTCGGCCTTGAGACACGGACGCCTGCCACCCGCCCCGTCGTCGGCGACCTCCACCCGGTAGAGACCCCCACCCGCGAGCAGGCTGACCGTCACCCGTCCGCCCTTACCCGACCGCGTATGAGTGACGGCGTTGCACACAACCTCGCTCCCGACCGTCACCAGGTCATGAAGGAGCGGACGGCCCTGGAGCGGCACCATGTCCCGCAGGAACCGCCGCGCGTACCCGACGGACCTCCGCACACCCGGAAGCGTGAGCGTCCCGACCACGACGAGCCCACCGCTCCTCACCGCGCCACCCACGACACGCCACGCCGCGTGACCGACGGCCTGTAGATCGCTCCCACAATGCGCCTCCCTTCGATTCGGAAACGCCCGCCAGATTCGCCGCCCGAAGCCTTCGCGTCACCCGCCCTGAACGTTTCTCGACTGAACGTTCAATGGCCCGGCATTCCGTGTACGGACAACCACCCTCGGTGACATCCTGAAGAGATGCCTACCGGGAACGCCCCCACCGTCCGCCAGCGCCGGATCGGCTCGGCGCTCCGCAAGGCCCGCGACCACCACAACCTGACCGTCGCCACCGCCGCCGGCCGCTTCGGCCGCTCCCAGGGCTGGCTGAGCATGGTCGAAAACGGCCTCCAGACCATAGCCCCCGACGAACTAAGCGCCCTCCTCGACTTCTACGACATCGAGGACGGCCCCCTCCGCGAATCCCTTCTCCACCTAGCCACCCACACCCCCGGCACCTGGGTTCGGACGTTCGAGTACCGCATCTCCGCTGCTGGCCTCGACCTAGCAAGTCTGGAAGACGACGCCGCAGAGATCCGCAACTTTGAGCCCAGCATCGTCCCCGGGCTCCTCCAGATCCCCGAGTACACACAGAAGCTCATCGCCGTTGGCCCTGCCAAGCACCCGCGCAATGCCAAGGCGTTGATCGATTTCCGGCTATCCCGCCAGCGCGTTCTGAGCCGCCTCGACCCGCCCCGCTATGTGCCGGTCATCGCGGAAGCCGTCCTCCACAACCAGGTCGCCGGAGATCGCGCGATCATGCGTGCACAGATCCGGCGGCTGGCCAAAGTCGCCCGGCTCGATCACGTGGACCTGCGCGTGCTCCCCAGCACTGCCAGCGAGCACCTCTGGTACGGCAGCCCGCACCTTCTCATCTCCCTACGCCCGCCCGGACGGCTCACCGTCTCCGTGGTCGACCAGTATGCCCAGAGCCTCTTCGTGGAGGACGAGGACAAGGTCGCAGCACACATGGAGTCCTTCGAACTGTTGCTCTCGGCAGCCCTGAGCAGAACCGCTTCGCTGAAACTCATAGACGAGATAGCGTCACAATCATGAACGCCCCCGAACTAACCCAGCTCACCTGGCGAAAGAGCAGTCACAGCGGCGGCCACGAAGGCAATTGCATCGAAATCGCCGACCTCAACGACCGCATCGCCATCCGCGACAGCAAGTCACCCCACCCCGCCCACCTCACCCTCACCCGCCAAAACTTCACCGCCCTCCTCACCC
>JBOHBY010001130.1:0-5994 GCA_050698635.1 Spirillospora sp. | reverse complement strand
GTGACGACCTCCGGCAGCCCGCCCGCGAGCGGCGCCGCGGACGGATGCAGCCCCGCGTCCACGACCAGCACTTTCGCCCCCGAATGGCCGAGGATGTAGCGGATCTCGTCCGGCGCCAGCCGCGTGTTGATCGCGACGAGCACCGCCCCGGCGAGCGGCACCCCGAAGTGCGCGACGAGCAGCTCCGGGACGTTCGGCGCCAGGTATGCCACCCGGTCGCCCGGCCCGATCCCGGAGGCGCGCAGCGCGTTCGCCAGCCGGGTCGCCTCGGCGGCGAACTCCGCGTACGTCGCGCGCCGGTCGCCGAAGGCGTAGGCCGTCTTGCCGGGGAACACCTCCGCCGACCGGTTCAGGAACGCCAGCGGCGTGAGCGCCGTGTAGCCAGGACCGTCCTCCAGCCCCCGCCCACCGCCATTCAATGGACGAGCTCCGCTCGACGAACCGTTGTCCATCGGAGCCTCCGCTGCCGTCGGCCGGGGCCCGTGCGCACCGCCGTCCGGTGCCCTCGGCTTGGATGTGACCTGTGCCCCAAGGATCGCACGCGAACGCCCGTGGCCCCACGCGGCCCGGCTATGGCCTGGCTACGGCCCCGCTACGGCCCGCTCTGGCGCCGCGACTCAAGGCCGAGCTGGATGCGGTAGCGGTCGGCCCGGTACGTCGAATAGGCGACCTCGGCGCACTTCCCGCGGCTGAACGTCCGCTGCCGCAGGAAGAACACGGTGCCGCCCGGCTCGATGCCCAGCAGCCCGGCCTGGCGGGCATCGGCGGGGCCCGCCTCGATCGTCTGCTCCCCCGCGTCCATGACGACCCCGAACTCGTGCTCCAGCACGGCGAACAGCGACCCCCCTGGCTCGCGCCGCTCGAACAGGTCGGGCGCGACCGACACCGGGATGTGCGAACGTTCCACCGCCATCGGCTCGCCGTCGGCCAGCCGCAGCCGCTCCAGGACGTGCACGGCCATGCCCGGGGCGACGCCGAGATACCCGGCCAGACGGGCGTCCGCGGTGATCGTCCGGGCGTCCAGGTCGCGGCACGCGGGCCGCATCCCGCGGGCGCGCATGTCCTCGGTGAAGGACACCAGCTCCTTCGGCATCTGCACCTTCGGGCGCGCCACGAACGTGCCCTTGCCGTGGATGCGGCGGAGCCGGTCCTCGGCGACGAGCTGGTCGATGGCCTGCCGGACGGTCATCCGCGACACCGCGAACCGCTGGCACAGCTCGCGTTCGGACGGGACGGCCGCGTCCACCGGCAGCCGCTCCCGCTCGATC
The DNA here is from genome assembly GCA_050698635.1 of Spirillospora sp. Classification (GTDB taxonomy): domain Bacteria; phylum Actinomycetota; class Actinomycetes; order Streptosporangiales; family Streptosporangiaceae; genus Spirillospora. The sequence continues at coordinate 4,726 of JBOHBY010001130.1, read as the reverse complement.
ATGTCGAGCAGGATGGCGCGGAGCTGCACGTACTTGGGCAAGGGCGCGGAGGGATCGATCACCCTTCATGCATATCCGATCGCGGCCCGGTTCCGCCCCAGGACGGCGACCGCGCTGACGGTCGCGTATCCGCGCCACTCCAGCTCGGCGGCGGGCGAATAGCTGGCGAAGTCGACCCGCCAGCCGCCGTCGTCCTGCTGCCGCCCGTCGAGGCGCCGCAGCTCGGCGGCCACGACCTCGGGGTCGAACAGGGCGCGGGCGCGGCTGTCCGGGTAGGGCGCGAAGTCGAGCGGACGCATCATCTCGTCCTCCAGCCCGCCCTGAACATGCACCAGCCCGCCCTCCGGGATGTGCGCGCCGAGCATCTCGATGACCTCGGTGTCGCCGACCGCGTCGGCCAGCCACATCGTGAACGCGAGCTCCAAAGCGTGCGGTTCGCGTTTCGCCTCGTGCTTGGCCCGGACGGTCTCCAGGCAGTACCGGGTGGCGCGGGCCGGCCACGGATGCGCGGCGACCGCCTTGTCATGGACGGCGACCCGCTGCGCCACCGCCGCGACGACCGCCGTGATCTGCGGGGACGACGTCTCCGGGTCGGCGTTCACCCAGAACGGCGCGCACCCGGCGGGATCGGGGATGCGCAGCGCGAACGGCAGGCCGCCGTCCGGCAGCGTCACCGACTCCAGCCAGTCGCAGAGCGCGGCGGCCTCCGGTGCCGTGTCCGGGCCGAGCTCCGCGAACACCTCGAACGCGTGCAGTGCGGGGCCGGGCTGGCTCGTCCTCGACCGCAGGTCGGGTTCGAGGCCGTGGCCGTAGCCGCCGTCGGGGTTCCGGTAGGCGTTCAGCGCGGCGAGCAGCGCGTCGCGGTCGCCCTCGCCCGTCAGCAGTTCGAACCGGCGCCGGTCGAGCGGACGCGCGTGCGTGGCCATGAAGTCGGATGCCTTGTCGATGTCCATGACCCCACCCTCCCCAACGCCACCCGGCCCAGTCTTGTCCGTTTCGGCCATGACCAGCGACGACACCAGGAACGACGCCAGGAACGACGCCGGCGAAAAACGGAATGCGCCCGGCGAACCGGGCGACCTACCCTGACGGCATGCAGGTCGCCTTCGAACGCACGGGCCAGCGCCGGTACGCGACCGTGATCACGCTGCCCGGCCGGAATCCGCGCCGGATGGACCCCGCGCCCGGCTACGACGAGAACATCCCGCACGACCTCGTCCACTACCTGGCCGAGGCCGCGCTGGGGCTGTCGTCCGGCGTCTTCGGACGCGCCGCGGCGGGCGGCGGTGACTTCACCGAGACGGTCGAGACCCCCGGCGACCGGCGGCAGCGGGCCAGGGCGCAGCGCAGGCTGAAGAAGCGCGAGGCGTCGCTGAACAGGGCGGACCGGGGCGACATGGCCACGTCCGAGTACGTCGCGGGCCTCTGCGACCTCGCCTGGCGCCGCCGCTCCGGCGCCGCCACGCCCGCGTGGTCCGAACGCAGGACGATCCCACCCGAGGACGTCCCCACGATCGACCAGATCCTCACCCACCTGGACGACCTGGCCCCGCTCTGGCACGACCTCCCGATCGGCGGCGCGCTCACCTTCACCTGGCCGCAGACCACCGCGACCGTGCGACCGCCTGCCTAGTCGGCCCGCAGCGCGAGGCCCAGCGCCCGGAACTGTTCCACCGGCCGGTGGTAGCCGCGCTCGATGTGATGCACGCCCCGGAGCGTGGACGGCCCTTCCGCGACCGCCGCCGCCAGCACCGCCGAGAACCCGGCCCGGATGTCGGGCATGGTCACGTCCCCGCCGCGCAGCTTGGTGACCCCGCGCACCACGGCCGAGTGCAGCGCCGCCGTGTCGTGATAGCGGCAGGCGGGGCCGCCCAGGCAGGTGTCGTACACCTCGATCTCGGCGCCCATGCCCTGCAACGCCGGAACATACGCGAGCCGGTTCTCGTAGACGGTCTCATGCAGGACCGACATGCCGTCCGCCTGAGTGAACAGCACCATCAGGGGCGTCTGCCAGTCCGTCGCGAAGCCGGGGTGCGTGTCGGTCTGCACCGCGGCCGGACGCAGCCCGTCCGGTGCCGACGCCATGATCCACTCATCGGTGATCTCGAACTCGGCGCCCATCCCGGTCAGGGTCGTGATCGCCGTGACGAGCCGGTCCTGCGGGCATCCGTGTACCCGCACCTCGCCCCGGGTGACCAGGCCCGCCACCAGGTAGGAGAACGCCTCGATCCGGTCGCCCGCCAGCCGCGTGCGCGCCCCGGTCAGCCGCTCGACGCCCTCGACCACGATCCGCCGGTCGGGCGCGAACGAGATCCGCGCCCCCATCCGCTGCAGGAACAGCGCCAGCTCGATGATCTCCGGCTCGGTCGCCGCGTTCCTGATGACGGTCTTCCCCTCGGCCCGCACGGCCGCCAGCAGCACCGTCTCGGTCGCGCCGACGCTCGGATACGGAAGCTCGATCCGCGTCCCCACCAGCCGCGACGCCCGCGCGTGGATCCCGTCGGTCGCGTGCGTCACCTCGGCCCCGAACGCCCGCAGCGCGTCGACGTGGAAGTCGACCGGCCGCCGGCCGATCGGGTCGCCGCCGACCAGCGGCACGAACGCCTCACCCGCCCGGTGCAGCAGCGGCCCCAGCATCAGGATCGGGATGCGGTTCAACCCGGTGAACGCCTTCCCGACGCTCGGGTCCGTCACCGGCCCCGGCACGACGGTGACGTCGCCGCCCGACCGCTCCACGGTCATCCCGACGTGCTCCAGCATTCCCGCCGTGATCCCGACCTCGCCGACGTCCGGCGCGTTGCCGATCGTGCTCGGCCCGTCCCCCAGCATCGCGGCCACCATGTGCTTGCTGACCGCGTTCTTGGCACCGCGGACGGTGACGTCCCCCCGCAGCGGCCCGGACGGCTCGATCTGCCACACCTTCTCAGCCATCCGTGCAGCCTACGGCGTCCTGGACGGCGCACCGGCAAACTCGGAGCGAACCCAGAAGAAACCGGCGCCCCGCCCTTTCTCCCCGGCGACCGCCAGACCTTACGCGCGGCACTCGGCACCCTGACAGTTCCTGAGCCGCCGCACCATTTCGTGCAACTGTCGACGGCGTTCCGGAGCGAGCCGCCGGACGGCGTTGTCGAGCTGGTACGGATCTCGTCCGAGGTCGTAGTACTCCCGCGCCCCACCGGCATATTCGACCCACAGTTCACGTGCCGTCCGAATGGCCGCGTAACTGGGCGGATTCCCACCAGCCCTGTTCTGCCGATCCGGATCGCCAGGCGCGTTGTTCGGGCCATGATGCTCGACGAGCACCGCACCGCGCAGCGACGCCGGCTTTTCCCCCTTGAGCGCGGGAACGAGCGAACGACCGTCCACATCAGGCGGCACGGAAACGCCCCCGAGTTCCTCGAAAGTCGGGCACAGATCGGTGTTCTGCACCAACTGCTCATCGGCAGTCCCGGCAGCCACGCCGGGCCCGGTCACGACCAGCGGCACCTTGATGTCGGTGTCGAACGCCGTCTGCTTCCCCTGCGCGAGACGGTGCTCACCCATGTGGAACCCGTTGTCGGACGTGAAGACGAGGTAGGTGTCGCGGTCGGCCCCGGCGGTCTTCAGCGCCGCCTGAAGCCGTCCGATCAACGCGTCGACCGCCTGAACGGACTGCGCCCGCTTCCGGAACGCCCGGTCGATCGTCCGAACCTGCTCCGGCCTGAGCGGCGGCTGATCCTTCAGCCACGCCGGCTTGTCCGCCATATCGGCCTCGTCGAACGACGGCCCGCGCGGAGCCCTGAGACCGGGGAACTTCCCCGCGTCACGCGGCGCCGGGGTGTAGGGCCCGTGCGGAGCGAACGTGGCGATCTCCAGCATGAACGGCCGATCGCCTTTGGCCGCCCGTGCGATGAAGTCGTCGCCCTTACGCGCGAGCACGTCGGTCATATAGTCGGACGGCCGGTCACCATAACGAACGGCGCGTCCGTTCTCGTTCAACGTGTAGTCGAACCCCAGGTAGCCATTTCCCCCGACATACCACTCGTCCCATCCCGGAGGCACCGGATCTCTCGGCTGGTAGCCGTTGAGATACTTGCCCATCATCGCCGTGCGATATCCGGACTTCCGAAGCGCGGTGGCGAACGTGTCGCGCTGATTCCCCCGCGCGTTGAACGCACGGTATCCGCCGTCCGCGCCTTCGTTCGTGAAGACGCCCGTGTTGTGCGGATAGCGTCCGGTGAGGGTCGTGGCACGCGACGGACAGCACAGCGAGTCCGTGACGAAGTAATTGCCGAACGTGAGCCCCTGACGCCGCATCTCCTTGACGTGCGGCATGTACTCCACGAGATTCTCCGACAGGTCGTCGGTGAGCACGAAGACGATGTTCGGCCGCGCCTTGCCCGTCCCACCCTCCTCTTCCGCGCGCCGGACCGCCCCCGCACACGAGGAAAGAACCAACGCAGCACCAGCGACTAACGCGACCGGCCGAACCGGCAGGCGGCCACCCATACGGCCTCTTCCCATCGACGACGAATACCGTCGACCACCCTGCGCAAGCACGCTGAGAAAGCTCCGGACAACCTCTGGGAGCCCCCTGAGAACCACCGGAAAAGCACTTCACGCCACCGTGCCCGTTGTGCGCATCATGGCCTGGTGATCAGGTCACGGCCGCCCGCCGAGGCGCTCGCATGGGCCGCGCGGGCCGCCGGGGAACCCGTGCGCGCCGTCCACCGCCTCGCGGGCGGGA
>JBOHBY010001129.1:0-3404 GCA_050698635.1 Spirillospora sp. | reverse complement strand
CCCGCCAGCCCGGCCGCGAGCCCGGCGGCGAGCGCGTCGCCCGCGCCCGTCGGGTTGCCGGTCACCGGACGGTCCAGCGCCGCACGCAGGACACCGTCCGGCGTCCCTGCGACGACCCCGTCCGCACCCAGCGAAACGACGACGACACCCGCGCCCGCATCACGGAGCACACGAATCCCGGCGGCCGGATCACCGGTGCCGCTGGCACGCTCCAGTTCCTCGGCGTTCGGCTTCACGACGTCGGGCCGCCCGGCGACACCCAGCCGCAGCGCTTCACCGTCCGCGTCCAGGATCACCGCCCCAGGAGCGAGCCGGGCCAGCACCGCATAGGCGTCCGGCGGTATACCCGGCGGAAGGCTTCCCGCCAACACGACCACCTCAGCGTCCCTGGCCAGGGCCACGTAATCGCGAAGAAAGGCCGCCCATTCCCCATCGGTGACAACAGGGCCAGGTTCGTTGAAGACCGTGACCCCGGCACCGACGACGGTGACCGTCCGGCGCGACTCGCCGGAAGTCCGCGTGAACGCCGTCGGCACGCCCAGGGACGCGAGCCCCTCCTCGATCTGCCGCCCTGTTCCGCCGCCCGCCAGCCCCGCGGCCGTCACCGCGTGCCCGAGGCCGTGCAGCACCCGGGCCACGTTGACGCCCTTGCCGCCCGGCCGCCGCCGCACGGCCGCGACCCGGTTCACCTCGCCGAACCGGACGTCCGGCACCTCGTAGGTGTCGTCGAGCGCCGCGTTCAGGGTGACGGTGAGGATCACGCCGTCCCGTCCAGGATCACCGAGCGCGTCAGATGGCGGGGCCGGTCGGGGTCCAGGCCCGCCGCCGCTGCCAGCGCCACCGCCACCCGCTGGACCCGGATCAGCTCGGCCAGGGGGTCGGCGCCGGAGACGCGCAGCAGCCCGCCCGTCGCGCGGACCTCGTCGGCCAGGCCGTCCGGGATCGTCCCGAACATCCACACCACGCGGCCGGGGCCGGTGACGCTGATCGGCCCGTGCCGGTACTCCATCGCCGGGTACGCCTCCGTCCAGAACCCGGCGGCCTCCCGCAGCTTGAGCGCGGCCTCCCGCGCGATCCCGGTCGTCCAGCCGCGCCCGAGGAAGGTGAACTGCCCGGCGTCCAGCACCCCCGGCGGGAGCGGGTCACGGGCGGCGGCCTCGGCGTCGGCGATCGCGTCCGTGACGTCCTCGCCGAGGTGGGCGCGCAGCAGGATCAGCTGCGTCGTCGCGAACCGGGTCTGCACGACGGACTCCTCGTCGGCGAACTCCAGGCCGATCACCTGGTCGGCGCGCTCGGCCACGGGCGCGTCCGGCACGGCGGTGATCACGGTCGTCGGGACCGTCCCGGCGAGCCGCCCGAGGACGTCGACCACCTCGGTCGTCGTCCCGGACCTGGTCAGCGCGAGCACCCGGTCGTAGCACCGCCCGGACGGCATCTCCGAGGCGGCGAACGCGTCGGTCTCCCCGTGCCCGCCCGCCTCCCGCAGCGCCGCGTACGCCTGCGCCATGTACAGCGAGGTGCCGCACCCGACGACCGCGACCCGTTCACCACGCCCCGGCAGCGCACCCCCCACGTCCGCCGCGAGCCCGGCACCCCGCCGCCAGCACTCCGGCTGCGCGGCGATCTCCACACTGACCCGACTTCCGCCCATGACCCCTCAAATCTGCGCGTTTCAGCTCAAAACCCACCCCAATCATTCATAAACGAGCAGCAGGAGACAAGACCGGGAACGATCAGCGCACGATGTCGCTCAGCGTCCCTGGTGGAACGCGGATTGCGATCATGTCCGATTCACCTATCATGGCGAACCCCGGATTCCGTCAATCCGGCCGTGACCGACGAATCCCGCCAACGGAGCGCGGGCATGACGAAGGGTCCGAACGTCGCTTCGTCTCCCTCGCTCTCGAACACGATGACGGTGGAGCCAGCCGCATGACCAGCCCAGAGACCGCACCCCCCACCTCCCTCGACGACGTCAGGGGATGGTTCCCCACGATCGACCAGCTGCTGTTCACCTGGTTCCTGGAACGCCAGGAACGCCTCGGCCAGACCGGTGACCTGGTGGAGCTCGGCTCCTTCCTCGGCAAGAGCGCGATCCTCATCGGGCGCCACCGGCGTGCGGACGAGGCCTTCACCGTCTGCGACCTGTTCGACTCCGAGGCGCCGGACGACTCCAACGAGGCGGAGATGAAGGGGTCCTACTCGACCCTGACCCGCACCGCGTTCGAGACGAACTACCGTGCCTTCCACGACCGGCTGCCGGAGATCGTGCAGGCCCCGACCTCGGTGATCCTCGACCATGTCGAGCCCGAGACCTGCCGGTTCGTGCACGTCGACGCGTCCCATCTGTACGAGCACGTGACCGGCGACATCAAGGCCGCGCACGTCATGCTGCCCGCCGCGGGCGTCATCGTGTGCGACGACTACCGGGCCGAGCACACCCCGGGCGTCTCCGCCGCCGTGTGGGAGGCGGTGGCCGTCGACGGGCTGCGCCCGATCTGCGTCACCACGCAGAAGCTCTACGGCACGTGGGGCGAGGTCGGGGAGGTGCAGGACGATCTCCTGGCGTGGCTGGGGGAGCGGGACGACATCTGGCACGAGATCCAGGAGGTCGCCGGACGCCGCCTCGTCCGCGTCAAGGCGAGGGGGTCGGCGTCGAGCGAGTCCCAGCGGCTGAAGGAGCGGCTCGCCAAGGCGCAGGACCGGGCGGCCCGGACGGAGGACCGCCTGGCCCGCACCCGCGACGAGCTCGCCTCCGTCCGCGGTTCGGTCAGCTTCCGGGTCGGACGGTCGGTCACCGCGCTGCCCAGGGTCTTCCGCCGCCGGGGCGCCGGCTCCTGACCGGTTCCTAACCGGCGAACGAGCAGTCGGGCGGGTTGTCGGGCGGCTGGAAGTCACCGGCGGGCAATGTCAGCGGGGCGTCCTTCACCGTGTAGCCCTTCAGCCACTTCCCGAACGGGCCGGGGCTGTTCGTGCTGAACGGCGCCGGCCCGCTGCCCATCTGGTGGCACTGCGGGTACACCACGCCCCAGGAGAAGCCCATCCGGTCGTACCGGTGGCCGAGCGGCGACTGGTAGAAGGTCAGGTTCGCGCGCTTCTGGTTCGGCGGGGTGGCGTCGTCCTGCTGGATTCCGGACACGACCGCCACGGGCCCGGTCGCCATCACGTAGTCGACCTTGATCCAGCCCCAGTGGTGCTTGGACGGCCCGCCGGGCACGTCCGGCGAGTAGTGGTCGTACTTCACGGTGCCGCGCGCGGCGCCCATGACCATCTTCCCGTTGACGAACTTCCACGGGCCACCGTGCGCGTCCACGATGAACCGCCGGTACGGGTACTCGGGGTCGCCCGGATACTCCAGCCACGCGTCCCCGGTCACGTGCGCCTCCTTGGCGGCGCCCGGCGCC
>JBOHBY010001128.1:0-2288 GCA_050698635.1 Spirillospora sp. | reverse complement strand
GAGCGGGCCCGCGCGGAGGCCGCCGAGCACACCCGCGACGCCGCGCTGCGCGACCTGCGGGCCACCGCCGCCCGCACCACCGCCCTCGAACGCCAGGTCCAGGACCTGCACGCCACCACCGAACGGGCCACCGGCGAGGCCGCCGACGCGCGGACCTCCCTGGCCACCTGCCAGGCCGTACGCGACCAACTGGAAACCGCTCTGGCGGCCGCCCGTGCCGAAGCCGCCGAGCAACGCGAACGCGCCGCCCGCGCCGAGGCGACAGCCGCCGCGGCACTGGCAGAGCAGGCCCGTCCCCCGGAAGACTCCGACGAAACCCAAAGCAGCCCTCCGCAGAGCCCCTGACCTTCGTCCTGCCGGCCCCGGTGTAGCCGTGTTCGCGGAGCAGCGGAGCATCCGCATGGCGGTGGCGGGTCTGGGGCGATTGGCGATGTCGCGCGGGCTCTCCCGGTGGTCTGGCCACTCCACGGCGGGGTGTGAGTGTCAGGCTCAGCTCGCTGGACGTCGACGCCGGGGAACCGAGCCTCGAAGGCGCTGCGTGAGCGTACGAGGGGTTCGAGGAGCCGCCATTCGCGGCGGGCCCGTCGAGCTCGGCCGCTGCGATCAGGCCGGGATGCTGGTCGAGCAGGGCGAGGCCGCCTGCGATGAACTCCGGGGCGGCCGCGGACAGGAACTCCAGGCGGCGGCCCGGGTAGGCGCGCAGAGCCGCGTGCAGATCGGCGACGCTCTCGGCGTTCGCTACGTAGTCGGGTTCCTTGTCCCGGGCCTCCTCGACGAACGGCCAGAACGTCATCGAGAACCCGTCGCGTTGTACGGGCTCGCGCGGCACGAGCGGGCTGGGCGCGATGACAGGGATTCCCTGGTCGGCCCGCCACCGTGTGACGTCCCACTCGTCCTGCTGGCGGCGCGCGATGTCAGCGTCTGCGGCCGGCGTGCAGGTCCAGGTGCTCGGCTTCGAAGCGCGCGCGGAAGTCGCGATCGTGCGAGACCGCGACCACCGCCCCCGGGTAGGCCGCGAGCGCCGCCTGAAGGTCCTCGATCAGGTCGAGTGCGATGTGGTTGGTCGGCTCGTCGAGGACGAGGAGGGTCCGCGGGCCGGGTCACCAGGGTCGCGAACTGCAGCCGCCGTCGCTGTCCCACCGACAGGGCGGCGACCGGGACGTGCAGATCCTGTTCGCGGAACAAGCCCAGGGACAGGAGCTGTTCGGCGTACTCGTCCGGCGGACCAGGCCGGCCGGCGGCGAACGCGGCGAGCAGCGGGAGTCGCGTGGCGTGCGTGGGCAGTTCCTGGGCGAGATAGCCGATCCGGGCAGGGCGGCGCGCCGTGCCCGCGTCCGGCCGCAGGTCGCCCGCCAGGACGCGAAGCAGCGTCGACTTGCCCGCGCCGTTCTCGCCCGTGACTGCTGCACGCCTTGAACGTCTTCCCCGACACCGCCCCGCCCACAGTCCGGTTCTTCAGCCGCCGGATCGCCGGACAGATCAGCGTAGTTGATCTTCGCCACCAGGCCGATGAACAGATCGACCAGCGCATCGGTGATCTCCGTCGTCCGCGACCACGCCAGCGCCGCCACCAGCGTCAGCCGGACCGGCGGCTGGTTGGCCGCCAGGTCGGAGGGGTGCGAGGCCATCGCCCGCGCCCGCCAGGAGGCCACCAGCCGATCCGAATACCCACCGAACAGGTCCGCCGCAAGCCCCAGCGCCTTGGCCCGCCGCAGCTTGACGATCTCCTCCAGCGTCTCCAGCCCCAGCCGGCCCGGGTCGGACTTCAATTCCAGCAGGAACCCGTCCTCGCCCGTGGCCAGCTCCCACAGCGACCGCGCCGAGTCCGCCGGCAACCCGTTCAGCACGTGCAGGCAGAACTCCCGCTCGAACCGCGCGCGGCCCGCTCCCGCGATCCGGTCCACCCGGCCGGGCGGCTCGATCTTCAGACTCCGGTAGCGCGCCAGCAGCGCCGACCGCAGCCCCTCGTCGGTGAACACCATCGGGCAGATCTTGTCCGCCAGCCACTCGGCCAACACGTCCTGACCCGACCGGTCGTACTCCGCCAACAGCTCCGGATCGACCTTGACCTGCCCCGCCACGTACTCCACAGCAGCCTTGGGCAGCTCACCCACATGCCGAGGGAACCGGCCCTCCAGCTCGAAGAACTTCAGCAGCAGGCCGAACCCCAAACGGGTCGCCCCCGTCTTGTCCGCCACCGGTTCCCAGTCGCCGTCCAACAGCGTCCACGCCGCGATCAGCTCCTCCGGCTCCCACTCCCGCCGCATCCTCCGCCGCTCCCTTCGCCC
>JBOHBY010001127.1:0-1595 GCA_050698635.1 Spirillospora sp. | reverse complement strand
TCCACACGCCCCGCCTCGCCGTCGCCCGGTTCAGGCGACGGCACCGTGATGGACGACGGCGTCGCCGACCGCACAGGCACCGGACGAGTCGCCGCCCCATTCCCCGCGACGGCCACCACCACGCCGCCGCCCAGCACCACCGCCACGAACACCGCCACGATCACCCGCCACGGCGGGCGGCGGCCGGGCGGCTCCGGCCCGGCATGGGTGAAGGCGGCGGGCGGAAGTCTCGACGAAGAACGCACCCTCCGATGGTCACGCTGCGCATCCGCGCAGGCACGCAGAATCGCCGTGACCGTTGCCGCCTCGATACCGGAGGCCGCCTGTCGAAGGGGTCAGCGTCCGGTGAGCAGCTCCAGGACGGGCGCGAACTCCGCCATGAACGCCGACGAGACCGACACGTACGACACGCCCAACTCGTCCCGGCGCCTGGCGAGCGTGTCGGCCATGGCCTGGGGCGTCCCGGCGAGCCGCGCGATCGCGTCGGACGCCGCCATCGCGCCCGGCTCCACGCCCATCTGCCGCGCCAGCGCCTCGGGCACGTCGTCGCCCACGACATGGACCTGTGTGCACAGCTCCACCTCGTCGAACCGCTCCCCCGCCGCCCCGCGGACGACGTCCACCAACTCGGCGAGCCGCGCGTCATCGGTGAGCGGCGGGACGCCGAACGCGACGGTATCGGCGCGCCGTCCCGCGAGCTCCAGCATCCGGGGCCGGGACGCGGCGACCAGCACGCGCGGCGGTGTGCCCGTCCCGGCGAACAGGGCCTCCGGCGGACGCGCGACCGCGTCGATCACCTGCTCCACGCGGGCGATCCGCTCGGCGGGGGTGCCGTAGGGCACGCCGAAGACCTCCGCGTCCTGCTCGCCCCCCGGCCGTCCGGCGCCGATACCGAGCTCGAACCGGTCGCCGGTCGCGAACGCCAGCGACGCCGCCTCCCACGCGATCATGTGTACCGGCCGGGTCGCGACGTTCAGCACGAAGGTGCCGACCCGCAGCGTCGCCGTCGCCCCTGCCGCGGCGGCCAGCGCCGCCGCGGGCATGGCCGTACCGGACGTGTCGGGCATCAGCAGCGTCGCGTACCCGAGTTCCTCGGCACGCCGGGCCTGCGCCGTCCAGCCCGCGCCGTCGCGCGCCCACGCCGCCATCACCGCGAACCGGAACCGCCGATCACCCATCGCCGTGCCTCCCCTGGACGTCGTCGTCTCGACGTCCCCATTTGAGTGAGCGCCCACTCAATTGTCAAGAAGCCAGGCTCCCGGACCGGGCAGCCAAAGCTATCGGTCACGCGATGTCTTCTAACGGTCACGTAGTGTCTCAAGACCGGGCCGCTGGGAACGAAGGCCGCATGACCAGGAGAAACACCGATCTGATCGTGATCGGCGGTGGGTACGCCGGCGTCATGGCGGCCAATCGCCTGACCCAGCGCGACGACGTGAACGTGACGTTGTTCAACCCGCGCCCGGCCTTCGTGGAACGGCTCCGGCTGCACCAGCTCGTGGGCGGATCCCACGACGCGGTCGTCGACTACCGGGACCTGCTGGCGGGCCGCGTCGGGCTGGTGGTCGACTCCGTGACCCGGATCGACGTCTCCG
>JBOHBY010001126.1:0-2456 GCA_050698635.1 Spirillospora sp. | reverse complement strand
CTTCATGCCGGTTGATCCGCACGTGCTCGCGGTGTTCTTCGCGACGTCGATCGTGGCCATGGTCATTCCGGGGCCGGACATGCTGTTCATCCTCGGGTGCGGGATGCGGGGCGGCGCGCGGGCCGGGCTGCTCGCGACGGCCGGGGTGGCGACGAGCGAAGCCGTCCATGTCGCCGTCGCGGCCGTGGGATTGGCGGCCCTCTTCGCGGCGGCGCCGGTCGCGTTCACGGTGGTGCGGATCGCCGGGGCCGCCTACCTGGTGTACCTCGGCGTCCAGACGATCCGCCGCCGCAGGGACGGGACCGACGACCTGCCCTCCGGCGGAGGCATATCGGGACGCCGCGCCTATCTCAACGGCCTGCTGACCAATCTGCTGAACCCGAAGATGGTGACGTTCACGATCGCGTTCCTGCCCCAGTTCATCGACCCGGGAATGGGACATGTGTGGGCGCAGTTCGTTGTCCTCGGCGCCATTCTCATCGCGCTGGAATTCCTCGTCGACGGCACGGTCGGCGTCCTGGCGGGACGGATCGGAGACTGGCTGCGCCGCCGCCACACCGCCCGCCGCCGCCTCAACGTCGCCGTGGGCGGCCTCTTCATCGGCCTCGGAATCCGCCTGGCCGCCGAACGCTGACGCGCGCTCCTCCCCCGCCGCTTCAGGCGGTGAGGGCCCCACGCCCGGTCGGCGAGTGGGCGCCAGGACGGGCCTCGTCCCCGCAGTGCTCACAGATGACCACGGGGCTGAGCGTGTGACCGCAGGAATGCTGCCAGCGAACAGGCGGATCGTCGGGATGCAGATGCCGGTCCCCCCACCGCATCAGCACAAGCAGAACATCGCACAGTTCCACGCCCGCAGCCGTCAGATGGTACTCATAACGGGCAGGGTGGTCGCTGTAGCGCTCGCGCCGGATGATCCGGTTCGCCTCCAGCTTGCGGAGCCTGGACGTGAGAATGTCGCGAGACGCCCCCGTATTGCGGACGATCTGGTCGAAACGCCGCACGCCGTAACTCAGCTCGCGGATGACGAGCAGGCTCCAGCGCTCGCCGACCAAATCCAGAGTGTCGGCGACGGAGCACTCGCGCGGCGCGGCGTCCTTCGGCATACCGGGCAGCCTAACCGCCGTCACAGCCGCTCGATGACGGTGGCGTTGGCCAGGCCGCCCGCCTCGCACATGGTCTGGAGGCCGAACCGTCCGCCCCGGTCTTCGAGGGCGTGCAGCAGCGTCGTCATGATCCGGGCGCCGCTGGCGCCGAGCGGATGGCCGATCGCGATCGCACCACCACGAACGTTCACCCGGGCCAGGTCGGCGCCTGTCTCACGCTGCCAGGCCAGGACGACGGGCGCGAACGCCTCGTTCACCTCGAACAGGTCGATGTCGTCCAGGGTGAGGCCGCCGCGCCGCAGGACCTTCTCCGTCGCCGGGATGATCGCGGTGAGCATCAGCAGCGGGTCGTCGCCGGTGACGGCGAACGCGTGGAACCGGGCACGTGGACGCAGGCCGAGGCGTTCGGCGACGTCCGCGCCCATGACGAGCACGGCCGCCGCGCCGTCGTTGATGGGCGAGGCGTTGCCCGCGGTGATCTTCCAGGCGATCTCGGGGAACCGCTCGGCCGTCCGCTCATCGAAATAGGCCGGCCTGAGCCCCGCGAGTACCTCAGGCGACGTGTCGGCCCGGACGGTCTCGTCCCGCACGCCCGCCCAGGCGACCTCCCGGTCGAACTCGCCGTTCTTCCACGCCTCGGCCGCGCGGCGGTGCGACTCGTACGCGTAGGCGTCGAGCTCTTCGCGCGGCAGGTCCCAGCGGGCGGCGATCAGCTCGGCACTGATCCCCTGGCCGACAAGGCCACCGGGATACCGCTCACCCAACATCGTGCCGAACGGATTACTCCCCGGCAGAACACTCGACCCCATCGGTACGCGCGACATCGACTCGACACCACACGCGATCGCGACGTCATACGCGCCGCTCTGCACCCCCTGCGCCGCGATGTGCAGGGCCTGCTGGGACGAACCGCACTGCCGGTCGACCGTCATGGCCGGGACGCTCTCCGGGAACCCCGCGGCGAGGACGGCCGTCCGGGTGATGTTGAGCGCCTGGTCACCCACCTGCGTCACGACGCCGCCGATGACGTCGTCCACCTGCACGGGGTCAAGCCCAGCACGCTCGACAAGCGCCTTAAGCGTCCGCGCCAGGAGGTCGGCGGGATGGTCGTCGTGCAGCGCCCCACTCGGCTTGCCCTTCCCCAACGGCGTACGCACCGCCTCCACGATCACCGCGTCCCGCATGACCCCACCTCCGTCTGTTTTTCCAACTCACCCAAAGTCTCCCTCCACCAAGTTGGAAAACACAACCCACCCCCCTGTGTCCCCCCTCACACCCCAACCGCGGGACATCGGTTCCCGGGTTTCACGACCATTTTCTACGCCTTGCTGCTGGGTGGACCGGTGGCGGCAC
>JBOHBY010001125.1:0-4343 GCA_050698635.1 Spirillospora sp. | reverse complement strand
GGGTGAACCCGCCGGGCCGTTCGAGAGCCGTCAGAGAGCGCGTTCGAAGGCGACCGACACGTTGTGACCGCCGAAGCCGAACGAGTTGCTCAGCGCCGCGGCAGGGCCGTCGGGGAGCTTGCGGGGCTCGTCGCGGACGATGTCCAGGTCGGCCTCGTCGTCGAGGTCCTCCAGGTTGGCCACGAACGGGACCAGGCCCTCCTTCAGCGCCAGGATCGTGAAGATCGACTCCAGCGCGCCGGCGCCGCCGAGCAGATGCCCGGTCATCGACTTGGTCGCGGTCACGACCACCTTCTCGGCGACCTCCGGGCCGAGGCCCGCCTTGATCGAGGCGAGTTCGGCGATGTCACCGGCAGGCGTCGAGGTGGCGTGCGCGTTGACGTGGATGATGTCGGCGGCCTCGAGACCGGCGTCGGCGAGCGCCCGCTGCATCGCCTTGGCCTGCCCGGAACCCGTCGGGTCGGGCAGCACGATGTCGAACGCGTCGTTGGAGTACCCGGCGCCGGACGCGATCCCGTAGACGCGCGCGCCGCGGGCACGGGCGTGCTCCTCCGACTCCAGGATCAGCACCGCGGCGCCCTCGCCGAGGACGAACCCGTCCCGGTTCTTGTCGTAGGGACGCGACGCACGCGCGGGCTCGTCGTTGCGGGTCGACAGGGCGCGCATGGAGCCGAACGACGCCATCTGCAGCGGATGGATGCACGCCTCCGTACCGCCGCAGATGATCACGTCGGCGCGGCCCGTGCGGATCATGTCGATGGCGTAGCCGATCGCCTCGCCGCTGGACGCGCACGCGCTGACCAGGGCGTGCGAGCCCGCGGTCGCGCCGAACTCGATGCCGACGTGCCCGGACGCGCCGTTCGGCATCAGCATCGGGACGGTGAAGGGTGAGACCCGCGTCCAGCCCTTCTCCCGGTACACGTCATAGCTGTTCAGCGCGGTGTGCAGGCCGCCGATGCCGCTGGACACCACGACGCCGAGCCGGTCGAGGTCCACGTCGAAACCGCCGTCGACGCCGGCCTTGTCCATGCCCTTCTGCGGCTTGCCGCCCCGGGACGGGGCGAACCCGGCGTCCGCCCACGCCTCCCGCGCGGCGATCAGCGCGATCGACTGGTTGCGGTCGAGGCGGCGCAGCGACGGCCGCGGCAGCGTCTCGGCCGGGTCGGCCTTCAGCGTCGCCGCGAACCTGACCGGCAGGTTCTCCACGCCCTCGAACTCGAGGGGACGGATCCCTGACTCCCCGGCGAGCAGGGCGGACCAGGTCGACGGCAGGTCTCCGCCGAGTGGCGTCGTTGCACCGAGACCCGTCACGACGACTCTGGTCTGGCTCTGGCTCATGGTGGGTGCTCCTTGCGGGCTGAAAGAGGGGGTGGGTGCGGGCACGCCGCCGTCCCGGCGTCCGGGACGGCGGCACGCCCGCCCGCGTCTCAGCTCTTGGCCGGGGCCTCGTGACTCTGGACGAAGTTGACGACGTCCTTGACCGTCTTCAGGTTGCGCAGCTCGTCGTCGGGGATCTCGACGCCGAACTGGTCCTGCGCGGCCACGGCGATCTCCACCATCGACAGCGAGTCGATGTCGAGGTCGTCGATGAAGTTCTTCTCCGGGGTCACCTCGGCCTTGTCGATGCCGACGATGTCGTCGATGATCTCCGCGAGGCCGTCCAGGATCTGCTGTTCGGTGGCGATTTCTGCCATGGTCTGCGTTTCTCCTTCGGTGGGTTGGTCCAGAGCCTGCGTGCTGGCGTGACGGCCTACGGGATCTGGATGACTTGGGCAGCGTAGGACAGCCCGGCGCCGAACCCGACCAGCAGGGCCGGGGCGCCGGACGGCACGTCGCCGCGTTCGATCATGCGGGAGAGGGCCAGCGGGATCGAGGCCCCCGAGGTGTTGCCGGACTGGACGATGTCATTGGCGACCACGGCGTTCACGGCCTTCACCTTGCGGGCGATCGCCTCGATGATCCGCAGGTTGGCCTGGTGCGGGACGATGGCGGCGAGCTCCTCCGGACCGATCCCGGCGCGCTCGCACGCCTCGGCCGCGATCGGCGCGATGGCGGTGGTCGCCCACCGGAACACCGCCTGCCCCTCCTGCTGGATGAACGAGTGCCGGTCCGGAATGATGATCTTGTCGTACTTGTCGCCGGCGCTGCCCCACACGACCGGGCCGATCCCGGGCGAGTCGCTGGCCGTGACGACCGCGGCGCCGGCGCCGTCCGCGAAGATGATGCAGGTGGAGCGGTCGGTCCAGTCGAGCCACTGGGACATCTTCTCCGAGCCGACGACCAGCACGTTGCGCGCGTTGCCCGCCCGGACCGCGGCGCTCGCGGTGGCGAGGGCGTAGCAGAACCCGGCGCAGGCCGCGTTGATGTCGAACGCGCCCGGCGCGTCGATGCCGAGCCGGTGCGCGACCTGCGGGGCGTAGCCCGGCATCGGCGACTCCGCCGAACAGGTCGCGAGGATCACCAGATCGATGTCGGACGGGGCGAGCCCGCTGCCCGCGAGGGCCTTCCCGCCCGCGTGCGCGCCGAGCTCGACGATGCCCTCGTCGTCGCCCGCGATACGGCGCTCGGCGATGCCCACGCGGCTGCGGATCCACTCGTCGTTGGTCTCGACGGTCTGCGCGATCTCGTCGTTGGTGACGATCCGGGCCGGACGGTAGTCGCCGAACGCCAGGATCCGGGCGCCTGCCGCCGCCTCCGGTATACGGAGCCCGCCGGTCATGACGCGTGCGCCTTGATCAGCTCGCGGGCCTTGTCGAGGTCCGCGGGGGTCTTGAGGGCGACCCGCTCGACGTCCGGCAGCTCGCGGCGGGCGAGGCCGGCCAGCGTCCCGGCGGGCGGCAGTTCGATGATCGCGGTAACGCCGAGGTCGCGCATGGTGGCCATGCACGCGTCCCAGCGGACGGGCGCGCTGACCTGCTCGACGAGCCGCGTCACGAAGTCGGCCCCGGTGTCGACGACGGCGCCGTCACGGTTCTGGATCAGCCGCGTCCTCGGGTCGGCGACGGGCGCGCCTGACGCGACACGGCGGAGCGCGTCGACGGCGGGCGCCATGTGCTCGGTGTGGAACGCGCCCGCGACCGACAGCGATCTGAGCCGCGCTTTCGCGGGCGGATCCTCCGCGAACGCGGTGAGCGCGGCGTTCGTCCCGGCGGCCACGACCTGGCCCGCGCCGTTGACGTTGGCGGCGGTCAGACCGTGTTCGCCGATCGCGGTGAGGACCTCGTCGGGGTCCCCGCCGAGCACCGCCGTCATCCCGGTCTCGGTGACGGCGGCGGCCTCGGCCATCGCCCGTCCCCGCTCCCGGACGAGCACCAGCGCCGCCTCGGGCGTCAGCACCCCGGCGATCGCACCGGCTGCCAGCTCCCCGACACTGTGCCCGGCGACTACGCCCGGCATACCGTCCTCGGACTCGTAGAGGGTCTCGTAGGCGGCGAGCGCGGCGGCGACCAGCAGCGGCTGCGCCACCGCGGTGTCACGGATCTCCTCGGCGTCCGCGGTCGTCCCGTAACGAACCAGGTCGAGCCCCGTGACCGCCGACCACCAGGCGAGACGGTCGGCGACTCCGGGTATCTCCAGCCATGGCTCCAGAAAGCCGGGGGTCTGAGCGCCCTGACCGGGCGATGCGAGGAGGATCACCAGACCAGCCTGCCGCCAACCCGCCTCCCTTACGATGCGGATCAGCACGAACTTTGGTCCGACCCCTTTGTACGACCCCTACAAGCCCCTGTTAGCCCAGGGGGCTGTGTTTTCCAGGGGGGCGACCCTGGAACCCCCGTCAGGGACGGTGGGCGCGCTTGGGTTCTTGCCCAAGGGGCGACTTTCGGGTTCCGTTGCGGCGGCGAACTTTCCCGAGTCGCTGGCGCGTTTGCGGAACAGTCGGCTGATTGGGTGGGGTTACCAGCGTTTTTGGAAGCGGCCTAGGACTAGGGCAATGCGGAGGGTGAAGGCGTTGCGGCCGTCGGTGGGGGCCAGGCCCGTTAGTTCGGTGACGCGGCGGAGGCGGTAGCGGACGGTGTTGGGGTGGACGAACAGCAGGCGTGCGGTGGCCTCCAGCGACGAGCCCTGTTCCAGGTAGGTGGTGAGGGTGTCCAGGAGCGGGGCGCCGGCGGCGAGCATCGGGTTGTAGACGTTGTCCACCAGGTGGCGGCGGGCCTCGTCGTCGCCGTCCAGGGCGCGTTCGGGGAGCAGTTCGACCGCCTGGACGGGACGTGGCGCGTCCGGCCAGCCCGCGGCGGCGCGCAGACCGGCGACGGCGGCGTGCGCGGAGCGGGTCGAGTCGTACAGGTCGGGGACCTGCGGGCCGACGACGACCGGGCCGGGGCCGCACTTGGCGGCGATCGGGC
>JBOHBY010001124.1:0-8325 GCA_050698635.1 Spirillospora sp. | reverse complement strand
GTGCAGGGACGCGGCGGCCAGGCTTGAGGTGTAGCCCTCCGAGCAGAGCACGATGACGCGCAGGTCGTGGCCGCTCGCCTGCGGCAGCCGGGCGCCGGAGGCGGGGTCGAACCGCCATTCGAGGACGTTGCGCTCCACGATCAGCGCGCCGGGCACCTCGCCCTCGTCCGCGCGCTGGGCGGCCGGGCGGATGTCGACGAGCACCGCGCCGTCGAGCGACTCCGCGTGGGCCTGGTCCGGTTCGAGGCGTTCGAGCCGGTCGCGTGCGTCGGCCAGGACGTCATCGATGGTGCGTGCCATGGGATCAAGCATGGCATCCGGGCGGGCTTCAGCCCGGGAGCTGCGCCTCCGCCGCCGCGAGGATCTTCTGCAGGCGCAGTCCGTGGGCGGCGTCGAGCGGGTGCCGGGGTCCGCCGCGCACGGCGGCGGCGAACTCGGCGACCATGGTCGGGAACGCGTCGTCGCCCAGCTCGCCGAAGTCGACCCGCGCGTTGCCCTTCCGTCCGTAGATCTCGACGAGGGGCGGGGCGGGGTCGTCCACGCGGGCCATCGACAGGGCCGCCTGGCTGGTCGCGCCGCCCTCGTGCTCCAGCGTCAGCGCCACCCACGCGATCCGGTCACGGCTGTGCGCGTGGATGGCGGTGACGGGGCCGAGCGCGGCGTCCAGGAGGTCGACGATGTGCGGGGCGTGGTCGAGCAGCGGGCCCTTGTCCAGCCGCCACGGGGTGGCGAAGGGGCCGCCGTTCGCCACCGACGAGACGAACGTGGCGAAGCCGCCGAACGGCTCCAGGCCGCGGGCGCGCTCGATGAACGCGCGGGCGGCGCGGGAGTAGCGCATGCTGAGCACCATCTGCGAGGGGACGCCCGCCTCGGCGATGGCGTCGGTCAGGCGGTGGGCGCCGTCCAGGTCCATGGCGAGGGGCTTCTCCAGCAGGACGGCCTTTCCCGCGCGGACGGCGCGGACGGCGAGGTCGGCCTGCACGTCCGGCGGGACGCTGAAGGCGACGGCCTCGCACGCGTCGAACAGCTCCTCGACCCGCGCAAACGAGGGCGCGCCGTGCTTGCCCGCGAGTTCGGCGGACGCCTCGGGCCGCCGCGCCCACACGCCCGCCAGCCGGGTGGACGGCCCCGCCGCCAGCACCGGCGCGTGCACCATCCCGGCCCAGGGTCCGGCGCCGACAAGCCCGACGGCCACGGAGTCGCTCATGGGGCAAACCTAGACGATCTATGCGCGAGGCCGGGCATGTCGGCCGGGCGTCTCAGCCCGGACGTGTCAGCCGAGCTGGACGCCGAAGAACAGCGCCGCGAGCGCGCCCACCGCGCCGAGTGTGTCCCGCACCACCCCGGTCCGTCAGGAGATCCGTTCCCATCCCCTCGGGGTGCGGTGCATGCCGAGCTGCTCGTCGCGGCTGCGGTAGACGATGTAGGGGCGCGTCAGGTAGCCGACCGGCGCGGTGAGCATGTGCACGAGCCGCGTGAACGGCCAGATGCAGAACAGCGCCAGCGCACTCAGCGCGTGGAGCTGGAACAGGATCGGGACGCCTTCCATGAGGTCCTGGTCGGGCTGGAGGTAGAAGATCGACCGGAACCACGGGGACACGGACTCCCGGTAGTCGTAGCCGCCGCCGATCAGGTTCGCGACGACGGTGGCCGACAGCCCGAGCACGATCGTCAGCGTCAGCACCGCGTACATGAGCTTGTCGTTGCGGGTGGTGACGGAGAAGACCGGGCCGACGGTCCGCCGCCGGTAGACGAGGATCGCCAGGCCCGCCAGCGTGCAGAATCCGGCGATGGTCCCGAGCGTCAGCGCGATGGCGTGGTAGGCGGTCTCGCCGATGCCGGCGGCCTCGGTCCAGCTCTCGGGGATGATGATCCCGCCGATGTGGCCGAGCAGCACGACCAGGATGCCGAAGTGGAACAGCGGGCTGCCGACGCGCAGCAGGCGGCTCTCGTAGAGCTGGGACGAGCGGGTCGTCCAGCCGAACTTGTCGTACCGGTACCGCCAGACGTGCCCGAGGACGAACACGACGAGCGTGACGTAGGGCAGCGCGACCCACAGCAGCACATCGATCATGACGGCACTCCCGGCAGGACGGGCCCGGCCCCGGGCCCGAGTCCGGGTCCGTAGGGCGCGAGGCCGACCTGTTCCTCGGGCGGGCCTTCGGCGATGAGGCGGGCGACGGCCGTTTCGTTGCGTCCGGTGAGCGGCGGGAGGGTCGCGGCGACCGCGTCCAGGACGGGCGCCCAAGGCGACCCCGACTCGGTGAGGGCGAGGCGCAGAAGCTCCAGCCCGGCGCGGTGTTCGAGGAGCAGGCGGCGCCCGGCGGTGAGGTCGCCGGTGGCGGCGAACTCCAGGACGACGGCGAGGTGGTCGGGGAGTTCGGCGTCGTCCAGGACGAGCCCTGCCGCGCCGTACGCCTGCTTGAACCGCAGCAGCGCCATTCCGCGTTTCCGGGTGTCGCCGTAGGCGTAGTAGGTGAGGTAGAGGCAGCAGCGTTTGCGGTGGTCGAAGGTGGCGACGTAATCGGCGGCCAGGTCGGGCAGGGGCGTGGCGTCCAGGTGGTCGAGGAAGGCCCGCAGCGGTGTCGCCATCGGTTCGGGCAGGCCGTCCGCCGCGCGGCGCAGGAGCGGGCGGCGTCCCATCAGCTCGTCGTCGGGGTAGCCGAGCAGGAGGGACGCGACCTGCCACGCCGTGGCCAGTTCGGCGTCGGTGAAGCGGGGCTTGCTCGCGGGTTTGATCCTCACGGTTTCGGCTCCCTTCCGGCGTCGCCCGTGTCGCCCGTGTCGCCCGGGGTGTCCTTGGGTTCGCGGGCGGGGAACAGGCCGGCGGGGGCGCCCTTGCCGTCCCAGTTGAGGAGGTTGACGCGGTGGCTCTTGTCGGCGGGGTCGGCCGGGTGGTCGGCGGTCTGCCGCTGGCGCAGCATGTGGAAGTTCTCGACCGCGATCGGGTTGGCGCCGCCGGACGTCTCGCCGAACGGCCCTGATCCGGCGGCGGTGCCCGAGCCGCCCATGCCGGGCCCGCCCTCGTAGTTCAGGGCGCAGTCGGTGGCGAGTTCTTCGAGTCCGTGGGCCTGTTCGGCGTGGGCGGTCGGGATGACGTACCGCTCGTCGTACTTGGCGAGCGCCAGCAGCCGGTACATGTCGTACATGAGCTCGCCCGTCATCCCCGCACCCTGCGGGATGGTGTCGTCGGGGTCGCGGCCGAGGTTGATGTCGCGCATGTACGCGCGCATCGCGGCGAGGCGGCGCAGGACGGCGTCGACCGGCGCGGTGTCCCCCGCCGTGAACAGCTCGGCGAGGTACTCGACGGGGATGCGCAGCGCGTCGATCGCCGCGAAGAGGTTCCCGGCGCTCTCGGCGTCGTGGCCGGTGTCGCGGACGACGTCCACGACCGGCGACAGGGGCGGGATGTACCAGACCATCGGCATCGTCCGGTATTCGGGGTGCAGCGGCAGCGCGACCTTATAGGTGTTGATGAGGGCGTACACCGGGGAGCGCTGCGCGGCCTCGATCCAGTCGGCCGGGATGCCCTCGCGTTCGGCCGCCGCGACGACCTGCGGGTCGCTGGGGTCGAGGAACACCTCGCGCTGCGCCTCGTACAGCCCGGTGTCGTCGGGGGTGGACGCGGCCTCCAGGACCTTGTCGGCGTCGTAGAGCATCAGGCCGATGTAGCGGAGCCGTCCGACGCACGTCTCCGAGCAGACGGTGGGGATGCCGACCTCGACGCGCGGGAAGCAGAACGTGCACTTCTCGGCCTTGCCGGTGCGGTGGTTGAAGTAGACCTTCTTGTACGGGCAGCCGGACACGCACATCCGCCAGCCCCGGCAGCGGTCCTGGTCGACCAGGACGATCCCGTCCTCGGTCCGCTTGTAGATCGCCCCGGACGGGCACGACGCCGCGCACGACGGGTTCAGGCAGTGCTCGCAGATCCGCGGCAGGTAGAACATGAAGGTCTTGTCGAACTCCATCTTCACCTTGTCGGAGATCCGCGCGAGCATCACGTCCTTGTCGCCGTGCTCCAGGGAGCCGCCGAGGTCGTCGTCCCAGTTCGCCGACCAGGTGATCTTCATGTTGTCGCCCGAGAGAAGCGACTTGGGGCGGGCGACCGGGGTGTGCTCCTGGAGCGGGGCGTTGGTGAGGGTCTCGTAGTCGTAGGTCCAGGGCTCGTAGTAGTCGGCCATGCCCGGCAGCTTCGGGTTGGCGAAGATCGTGAAGAGTTTGCGGACGCGTCCGCCGCCCTTGAGCGCGAGCCGTCCGCGGCGGTTCAGCGTCCAGCCGCCGCGCCAGCGCTCCTGGTCCTCGTAGCGGCGCGGGTACCCCTGCCCTGGACGGGTCTCCACGTTGTTGAACCACACGTACTCGACACCGGACCTGTTCGTCCACGCCTGCTTGCAGGTGACCGAGCAGGTGTGGCACCCGATGCACTTGTCGAGGTTCATGACCATCGCCATCTGCGCCATGACCCGCATGTCAGTACTCCACCTCCTGGGAGCGGCGGCGGATCACGGTGACCTCGTCGCGCTGGTTGCCGGTCGGGCCGAGGTAGTTGAACGCGAACGACAGCTGCGCGTACCCGCCGATCAGGTGGGACGGCTTCACCAGCAGCCGGGTCAGCGAGTTGTGGATGCCGCCGCGCCGCCCGGACGTCTCCGCCCGCGGCACGTCGATCAGCTTGTCCTGGGCGTGGTACATGTACACCGTCCCCTCGGGCATCCGGTGGGACACGATCGCGCGGGCGACGACGACGCCGTTGCGGTTCACCGCCTCGATCCAGTCGTTGTCGCGCACGCCGATCTTGGCGGCGTCCGCGCCGCTCATCCAGATCGCCGGTCCGCCGCGCGCCAGCGACAGCATGAACAGGTTGTCCTGGTACTCGGAGTGGATCGACCACTTGTTGTGCGGGGTGAGGTACCGGACGGTCAGGCCCAGCTCACCGGTCTCGCCGAGTTCGGGCTCGCCGAACAGCGCGGACATGTTCAGCGGCGGGCGGAAGGCCGGGAGCTGCTCGCCGAGCTCGGCCATCCAGTCGTGGTCGAGGTAGAAGTGCTGGCGTCCGGTGAGGGTGTGCCAGGGTTTGAGGCGCTCGACGTTGATCGTGAACGGCGAGTAGCGGCGCCCGCCGCTCTCCGACCCCGACCACTCCGGCGAGGTGATCACGGGGACGGGGCGGGCCTGGGTGTCGGCGAACGTGATCTGCTTGCCCTCGTGCTCGGCCGCCAGGTCGGCGAGCCGGGTGCCGGTGCGCTGCTCCAGGGTGCGGAAGCCCTGGACGGCCAGGTGCCCGTTCGTCGTCCCGGAGAACGCCAGGATCATCTCGCAGGCGTGGACGTCGCGGCGCAGGGACGGGCGCCCGTCCGCCGGGCCGCCGCGCACGACGCCGTTCTTGTGCTTGAGGTAGTCGACCGCGCTGGTCAGATCGAACGTGACGCCCTTGGTCGTCGCGCCGAGCCGTTCGGACAGCGGGCCGAGCGCCGTCATCTTCGCCGCGACCGCCGGGTAGTCGCGCTCGACGGTGACGAGTTTCGGCATGGTGACGCCCGGCACCGGTTCGCCGTCGCCGTCCGCCCAGTCGCGGACGCGGCCGTGCGGGGTGGCCATCTCGTCGGGGGTGTCGTGCAGCAGCGGCACGGCGACGACGTCCTTGCGGACGCCGAGGTGCGTCCCGGCGAGGCGGCTGAACGCGGCGGCGATGTCCTGGAACGCCCGCCAGTCGCTGCGGGTCTGCCACGGCGGCGCTATCGCGGGGTTGAACGAATGAATGAACGGGTGCATGTCGGTCGTGTTCAGGTCGTGCTTCTCGTACCAGGTCGCGGCGGGGAGCACGATGTCGGAGTAGATCGTGGTGCTGGTCATCCGGAAGTCGAGCGACAGCAGGAGGTCGAGCTTGCCGGTCGGCGCGTCGTCGCGCCAGACGACCTCCTTCGGCCGGACGTCCGGGGCCGCCTCGGTCGCGCGGACGGCGTCGCCCGCGCCGAGCAGGTGCCGGAGGAAGTACTCGTCGCCCTTCGCCGACGAGCCGAGCAGGTTGGAGCGCCAGACCGTCAGCAGGCGCGGGAAGTTCTCGGGGGCGTCGGGGTCCTGGCAGGCGAACTTGAGGCGGCCCGCCTTGAGCTCGTCCACGACGTGGTCGCCGATCTGTTTCCCGGCGGCCTCCGCCTCGTCGGCGAGGTCGAGGGGGTTGCGGTCGAAGGTCGGGTAGGACGGCATCCAGCCGAGCCGCGCCGCCTGCGCGATGACGTCGGCCGTCGACCGTCCCGCGAGCTGACCGCCGGCGGTCGCCGCCGACAGCGCTCCCGCGTCGAAGTGGTCGTAGCGGAACTGGTCGGTGTGCAGGTAGAAGAACGCGGTGCCGATCATCTGCCGGGGCGGACGCGACCAGTCCAGCGCGCCCGCGAGCTGCGCCCACCCCGTCACCGGACGGCATTTCTCCTGCCCGACGTAGTGCGCCCAGCCGCCGCCGTTCACGCCCTGGCAGCCGGTCAGCGTCGTCAGCGCCAGGAACGCCCGGTAGATCGTGTCGGAGTGGAACCAGTGGTTGGTGCCCGCGCCCATGATGATCATCGAGCGGCCGCGGGACTCCTCGGCGTTCGCGGCGAACTCCCGTCCGATCCGCTCGGCGGCCTGCGCGGGGACGCCCGTGATCCCCTCCTGCCAGGCCGGGGTGCACGGCTGCGAGGCGTCGTCGTAGCCGGACGGCCATGAGCCGGGCAGGCCGTCCCGCCTGACGCCGTACTGGGCGAGGAGCAGGTCGAAGACCGTCGTGACCAGGTGGCCGCCGATCTCCCGCACCGGCACGCCCCGCCGGAGCGTCCCTGGCGTGCCGCCCGGCGCGTCGAAGCGGGCCAGTTCGATCTCCACGGCGCCGCCGCCCTTGACCGACAGCAGCGGGTCGGCGTCGCCGAGGTCCAGGTTCCACCTGCCCTTGCCCTGCTCGCCGTACCGGAACCCCAGCGACCCGTTCGGCACCAGCGGGTGACCGGTCGTCGCGTCCAGGATCACGGTCTTGAACGCCGCGTGCTCCGATTCCGCCACGGCACCCGGCAGGTCGGCGGCGGTGAGGAACTTGCCCGGCACGTAGGTGTCGCCGCGCCGCTCCACGCGCACCAGGAACGGCAGGTCGCTGAAGCGCTTGACGTAGTCGGTGAAATACGGGACCTGCCGGTCGACGAAGAACTCCCTGAGCACGACATGGCCCATGGCCATCGCCAGGGCGCCGTCCGTGCCGGGGTGGGCGGCCAGCCATTCGTCGGCGAACTTGACGTTGTCGGCGTAGTCCGGGGAGACCGCCACGACCTTCTGGCCCCGGTAGCGTGCCTCGGTCATCCAGTGCGCGTCCGGGGTGCGCGTGACCGGCAGGTTGGAGCCCCACATGATCAGGTATCCGGCGTCCCACCAGTCGCCCGACTCGGGGACGTCGGTCTGGTCGCCGAACACCTGCGGCGACGCCACCGGAAGGTCGGCGTACCAGTCGTAGAACGACAGCATCGTCCCGCCGACCAGCGACATGAACCGGGCGCCCGACGCGTGCGACACCATCGACATCGCCGGGATCGGCGAGAACCCGGCGACCCTGTCCGGGCCGAACTCGGCGATCGTGTGGACGTGCGCGGCGGCGATCATCTCGGTCGCCTCGTCCCACGACGCCCGCACCAGCCCGCCCCGCCCCCGCGCCGACTTGTACCGGTGCGCCTTCTCCGGGTCGGACACGATCTCGGCCCATGCCGCGACCGGGTCGCCCGTCCGCGCCCTGGCCTCCCGGTACATCTCCAGCAGCACACCGCGCACGTACGGATACCGGACGCGTGTCGGCGAGTAGGTGTACCAGGAGAAGGACGCGCCTCGCGGGCAGCCGCGCGGCTCGTACTCCGGACGGTCCGCGCCCACCGACGGGTAGTCGGTCTGCTGCGCCTCCCAGGTGATGATGCCGTCCTTGACGTACACCTTCCACGAGCACGAGCCCGTGCAGTTCACCCCGTGCGTCGACCGGACCACCTTGTCGTGCGACCAGCGGTCACGGTAGAACGCGTCCGCCTGACGCCCGCCTTTCTTGGTCATCGTCCGCAGATCGGGCGAGATCCGCGCGCGGGTGAAGTACCTGCGCATGCTCACCAGGGCGTCTTCCAGCGGCCCGTCCAGCCCCGGCGCGGTGTCGCGTTCCCTGCTCGAACCCACTCGCATTCCTCTCTCGCCTACCAAGCGGCTTCGCCGCTCGCGGCGCGTCGCACGACCGTGGCGGTGAACACCGCGGCCACCGCCGCCACGACCGCGAGCAGCGCGAGACCGACGGCGTAGGAGCCGTACGCGCCGTAGATCGAGCCCATCACC
>JBOHBY010001123.1:0-3944 GCA_050698635.1 Spirillospora sp. | reverse complement strand
CCCCGCCCCTCGGCGCGTTTCCGGAAAAACTCCGTGGCGTCGCATCCATCACGACAACCGGAGCGGCGCATTGCCCGTCCTCCTAATGGGAACCCACGGGACTGTGCATTGGGCGGCCCATCCCATCGATCCCCTCAGGTATCGTCGGTAACGCATTAATCACGGGGGGCTTGTGAGCAACGGCAGAAAGGGTCCGGAGGGCGAGGAGCGCACCGGACCGGGCGAGGCGGACGGGCCTGACACCGAGGTCGCACCGCCCGTCGGCGGGGACGGTCCCACGACCGTCACGCTGACCGTCCACACCGAAGAATCCGCCCAAGACACGGAATTCGCCCACGAGGACGACATATTTCAGAACGGCGACAAGAGCGACGGCGACACCACCCCGGCCGAGGACGACACCGAATCCCCCGCCACCGATAACACCGCCGACACCGACACCGACACCGCTGCCGACACCGACATCACGCCGCCCCACGCGGACGAGACGGCGACCGACGTGGATGAGGCGGCGGTGGGGGCCGGGGGTGTCGGCGGGGCCTTGAACGGTGATACCAAGACCATGCCCGCCGCGACGTCCAGGCAAGGAGGGCCGCCAGGGCGCGGGCCGGGTGCCGGGCGCGGCGGCAACGGGAAGGGGCCGCGCAAGCCCCGCAGCCGCAAGGCGCGCTATCTGCGCCGGGCGCTGTTCCTCCTGCTCGGCTTCATCGGGTTCTTCATCGCCGCGTTCGCCATCGCCTACCTGCTCACGCCGGTGCCGTCGCCGCAGGAGCAGGCGATCGCGCAGGGCCCGACGTTCTACTACTCCGACGGCAAGACGCAGATCGCGAAGACCGGCGTCAACCGCGACGCGGTCAAGCTCGACCGGATCCCGAAGAGCACCCGCGACGCGGTGATCGCGGCGGAGAACCGCAGCTTCTACGGCGACCCGGGCGTGTCCGTGTCGGGCACGGCGCGGGCGTTCTGGTCGACGGTGTCCGGGCAGCAGCTCCAGGGCGGGTCGACGATCACGCAGCAGATGGTCCGCAACTACTACGGCGGCATCGGCAAGGAGGTCTCGGTCACCCGCAAGCTCAAAGAGGTGATGGTGTCGCTGAAGGTCGGCCGGGAGAAGTCCAAGGACTGGATCCTGACGCAGTACCTCAACACCATCTACTTCGGGCGCGACGCCTACGGGGTCCAGGCCGCCGCCAAGGCCTACTACGGCAAGGACGTCTCCGAGCTGACCCCCGCCGAGGGCGCCTACCTCGCCGCCGCGATCCAGCAGCCCAGCCGCTTCGCCGACCCGTCCGGCGCGAACCGCGTCTACGCCGAGCAGCGGTGGCGGTCCGTCCTGGACAACATGGTGCGGGACGGGGCGCTGAGCCCCGCCGAGGCGGCGTCGATGAAGTTCCCGGCACCGCGCAAGCAGCACATCACCGACGTCCTCAAGGGCCAGAAGGGCTACATGGTCAACGTGGCCAAGAGGGAGCTCACCGAGCGCCGCGGCTACAGCGAGGACGAGATCAACCGCAGCGGGCTGAAGATCACCACGACGTTCGACCGGCGGCTGATGGACGCGCTGAAACGGTCGGTGAACCAGAACACCCCCGGCGGGATGAACAAGAAGATCCGCACGGGCGCCGTGTCGGTCGACCCGGCGACCGGGCAGGTCGTGGCGTTCTACGGCGGCCGCGGCTATCTGGAGGAGGCGCTGAGCAGCACCTTCGGCGACTGGGCGCAGGCCGGGTCGGGGTTCAAGCCGATCGCGCTGGCCGCCGCGCTGGAGGACGGCAAGTCGCTCAACGACACCTACGACGGGAGCTCCCCGCAGTACTTCAGCGGGTCGTCCATCGAGAACGACGGCAACGAGAGCTACGGGACGGTGAACCTCGTCACCGCCACCCAGCGCTCCGTCAACACCGCGTACGTGAACCTCGGCAAGGACATCGGCAACAAGAAGATCGTCGAGATGGCCGAGAAGATGGGCATCCCGGCGTCGCAGATGAAGCCGGAGCAGCGCGCCGCCGCGACGTTCCCGCTGGGCATCGTGTCGCTGCATCCCGTCCAGCAGGCCGGCGTGTACGCGACGTTCGCTTCCGAGGGCGTGCACCGGGAGCCGTTCGTGGTGAAGTCGGTCACCGACAACGAGGACCATCGGCGCACGTTCACCGAGAAGGGCCAGCGGGCGCTCACCCAGCAGAACGCACGGGACGCCACGTACGCGATGCAGCAGGTCGTCCGCGGCGGCACGGGGACGGGCGCGCAGCTGCCGGACGGCCGCGACGTCGCCGGCAAGACCGGCACGACCGACAAGGGCCGCGCGATCTGGTTCAACGGCTTCATCCCGCAGATGGCGACGTCGGTGGCGATGTTCCGCAGCGACGGGAAACCGCTGGACATCCCCGGGTACGGCGCGTACGGCGGGCAGCTGCCCGCGCAGATCTGGCGGACGTACATGAGCGACGCCGTGAACATCAAGGGCTACGATCCGGAGTCGTTCGGGTCGCCGTCGTCCAGGCCGGGCGGTGGCTGGACCGGCCCCCCGGAAGGTACGGGCCCGAGCACGGAGCCGCCGGACACGGGCGGACCGTCCGAGCCGCCGCCGTCCACCGACGAACCAGACCTCCCGACCCCGCCAACGGACCTTCCGACCATCATCCCGCCCGACCCCGGCGGCGGTGGCGGAGGCGGTGACGACGGCGGTGGCGGAGGCGACCCCGGCGGCGACCCAGGAGGCGGAGGCGGCCCAGCCCGCCCCAACACCAACGACTGATCCACCCCCAGGCCGGGGCCCGCGGCCCGCGGCATTACGCGCGGGCCCTCACTCGCAGGCTTTTCCTATGCTGGCCGGGGTCTGGTTCATGACGGTGTCGAGGCGGGCCACGTCTCCGGTGCCCACGGCCGGGGCGGCGGTGCGCAGCTGGTTCGCCTCGGCCTTGAGTGCCTTCTTCAGGTCGTCGTCGCCGGTCTTCTTGGCGAGCGCGTCGAGGCGTGCGGCGAGCTTCTCCGTCGCCTGCCGCCACTGGGCGGGCTCGGCCGCCGGGACGCTCCTCACCTGGGTGATGTACTGCTGGAACGCCTTCTTGGTGTCGGCGCACACCTGACCGGTGTCGCCGCCCAGCGCCCCGCACCCGCCCAGCAGACCGGACGCGCCGAGCGCCACCGCGCCGACGGCCAATGTCCGAACCACCCCGTGTCGCATCGCATCCTCCCGCTTGATCCCCGTTCGGCCCCGCATATAATTCCGCATGAGGTCATGAGCGCCAGCGTCAAGCCCCGGCTTGCTGGCCGGCAACCCTTCGTCCGCGACGGGGTGCTCCGGGTGAGGACCTGGCCGGGCGCGGCACCGCGTTCCGGCAAGCGCGGATCCCGGTGGACGTCCGGGGTCCATGACCCCGGAAGGTTCCGGCATGCCGTCGCTGCTCGCCAGCTCCGTCCCCTCCACCCCCTCCGCCCAGTCCGCCCGGTCAGTTCGCACCCCTTCGCCGTCGGCCCGCTCCGTGATCACGCCTGCTGTGACGCGTGGCGAGGGGGTCCGGGTTCGCCGGGTTCCGCGAGTCATCGGGGTGGACGTCCCGGTGCCGGTGCGGGACGGCGGCCACGTCCCGTACGCCAACCTCGACTACGCCGCGAGCGCGCCCTGTCTGGAGGCGGTGCACGAGGCGGTCACCCGCGCACTGCCGTACTACAGCAGCGTGCACCGCGGCGCGGGTTACGCGTCGCAGGTCACGACGGGGGCGTTCGAGGAGGCGCGGGAGACCGTCCGGTCGTTCGTCGGCGCCTGGCGCCGTTCCGCCGTCGTGTTCACCCGCAACACCACCGACGCGATGAACCTGCTCGCGCACGCCGTGCCCGCCGGGACGAGCGTCGTCGTCTTCGAGACCGAGCATCACGCGAGCCTGCTGCCGTGGCGGCGTGCGGTGCGGCTGCCCGCGCCGGCCACGCCCGCCGAGGCCGTGTCC
>JBOHBY010001122.1:0-2372 GCA_050698635.1 Spirillospora sp. | reverse complement strand
GCCGCGCTACGCCCGCGAGAGGGCCGCCCGGTGAGCGGGGGAGAGGAGACCCGACCTTGATCGCGCTGATCGGGCTGGTCATCGGCGTCGCGCTGGGCCTGCTGCTCCAGCCGGACGTCCCGCTCTGGCTGGAGCCGTACCTGCCGATCGCGATCGTCGCCGCGCTCGACGCCATGTTCGGCGGGATCAGGGCACGGCTGGAGGGCATCTTCGACGAGAAGGTGTTCGTGGTGTCGTTCGTCAGCAACACCGTCATCGCCGCGCTGATCGTCTTCCTCGGCGACAAGCTCGGCGTCGGCTCGCAGCTGTCCACCGGCGTCGTGGTCGTCCTCGGCATCCGGATCTTCTCCAACGCGGCGGGCATCCGCCGGAAACTGTTCGGCGCATGACCCCCGGCGAGCGCCCGAACGACCGCCCGGTGGGCCTGCGCGGCCTCCTCACCCTGTTGAGACCGCGAGTCAGCACGGGCCAGCTGATCGGCGGGCTCCTCTGCCTCGTCCTGGGGTTCGCGGCCGTCGCGCAGATCCAGTCGAACGAGCGCGACACCACGTTCGCCACCGCGCGGCAGGACGAGCTCGTCGGGATCCTGTCCGATCTGGGTCAGCGCTCCGAGCGCCTGCGCGGCGACCTGCGCGACCTGGAGGACACCAAGGCCAGGCTGGAAAGGGACGCCGAGGGAGGAACCGCGCTGGACGAGGCGCGCAAGCGCGCGACCACCTATGGCCTCCTGGCGGGCACCGTCCCGGCCGAGGGCCCCGGCATCGAGCTCCTCATCACCGACCCGCAGCGCGGCGTCAAGGCGCTCAACCTCCTGGACGCCCTCCAGGAGCTCCGCGACGCCGGCGCCGAGGTCATCCAGGTCAACGACCTGCGCGCCGGGGTCGACACCTACTTCCTGGACGAGCGCGACGGCGTCCAGGCCGACGGCAGGCCCCTCACCGCGCCCTACCGCTTCCTCGCCATCGGCGACCCCCACACGATGACGACGGCGCTGAACATCCCCGGCGGGCTGGTCAAGACGCTGCGCGGCGCCGGCGCCGCCGTCACGATCACCCCGCGCGCGAAAATCACCGTGGACGCGATACGGTCTCCGTAGGGGAAACGGGGAAGGCGGTAAACCGACCACCGGGTTCGGGCGTCGTGACGGGGATGTCCGCGCGGCGGCGTAGACCTGCGATCATGAACGAATGTAGTTTGGTCCAGCCGGCCCAGCGTTCCAGTTGACCCCTCGGGTAATACCCGCGTAAGTTGCGGCGACCGTCCCGTAAGCGGCCGGTGCGTTGGACCGTGGCCGGGGCGGGTCCCCGGCGTGGGTTGGTTGTCAGGATGCGCGTGGCGCAGGCGGCTCCCGTTGCGGCGGGAGGCGTGCGGCACGCCGATGGTAGGAGGCCGAGCCGATCGATGCCGAGCGTCTACTGCACGCAGTGCGGTCACGCCAACCCGGATGATGCCCGCTTCTGCTCGAACTGCGGCACTCCGCTCACCCGGAGCCAGCTGCCTCCCCGGGAGTCGCCCGGCGAGTCCACGTCCACGATCTCCATCGGCGGGTTCGAGGCGCTGGACACCGACGCGGGCGCCGAGGAGCCCTCGCTCGGGCCGGACCAGATGGCCATGGAGGCGCTCCCCCCGGGGACCGCGCTGCTCGTGGTGAGGCGGGGCCCGAACGCCGGCAGCCGCTTCCTGCTCGACCAGGACCGCACGTCCGCGGGCCGGCACCCCGAGAGTCACATCTTCCTGGACGACGTCACCGTGTCCCGCCGGCACGCCGAGTTCGTCCGGCACGGCGCGACGTTCTCCGTCCGCGACGTCGGTAGCCTCAACGGTACCTACGTCAACCGGCAGCGGATCGACCACGCCGGCCTGTCGGGCGGCGACGAGGTGCAGATCGGCAAGTTCCGGCTGGTGTTCCTGACCAACCCGGCGCACGCCTGACGGGGCGAGGGGAGGGCCATGAACCCGCAGCCAGCCCGGTCCCTGATGACGATCGGGGACGTCCTCGGACTGCTCAGGCCCGACTTCCCCGACATCACCATCTCCAAGATCAGGTTCCTGGAGTCCGAGGGCCTGGTCGAACCGCAGCGCAGCCCGTCCGGCTACCGCAAGTTCGCCGACGCCGACGTCGAGCGGCTCCGCTTCGTCCTCACCGCGCAGCGCGACCACTACCTGCCGCTGCGCGTCATCCGCCAGCACCTCCAGGCCCGCGACCGCGGCGAGAACGTCCCGCCCCTCGGCCCCCAGCCGCGCCGCCCCCGCACCCTCGTGGCCGCCGACACCACCGCCGAGGACCCCGCCGTCCGCCTCACCCGCCGCCAGCTCCTGGACGGCGCCGGGATCGACGAGGCCCTCCTCGCCCGCCTTGAGGAGTACGGCCT
>JBOHBY010001121.1:0-1795 GCA_050698635.1 Spirillospora sp. | reverse complement strand
GGCCACGGCGCTCGGGCGCCTCGCCGCCGCCGCGCGGGACCGTCCGCCCGGCACATGGCTCAGGGTCGTCGGCGGGTGGCACCCCGACCAGTTCGCCGAGCGGCGGGCCCCGACCCGCGCGGAACTGGACGAGATCGCCCCCGAACATCCGGTGTTCGTGCAGTGCATGTACGCCTGGGGCATGCTCAACACCCGCGCGGCGGCCGAAGCACGCCTGGACCGGGCGGTCTCCGAGGGCGTGGACCCCGCGGCGCTCGACGTCGACGCCGGCGGCCGTCCCACCGGCGTCCTGCGCGGCATGCCCGCGCTGCGCTGGTTGTACTGGCGGCTCCCGGTCCCGTCACCGCAGGAGCAGGTCGCCTCGACCGCCGCCGCGTCCCGGGTGTTCAGCGCGGCGGGGCTGACCGGGCTGATCGACGGGGGCGGCAGCAACACCGGGCCCGACACCTACCGCGCGCTGTACGAGACCTGGCGGCGCGGCGAGCTCACGGTGCGCGTGCGGCCGACGATGCACGCGTCCAGGCCCGGCGCGGAGCCCGAGGAACTGCCCGGCTACCTGCGCTACGTCGCGCCCGGCTTCGGCGACGGGATGCTCCGGGTGCTCGGGATGGGCGAGATCATCCACTACGCCGTCCACGATGGGTTCCACCGCGCGCCCGACCTTTCGGACGAGTCGCTCGACGCGCTGCGCGAGACCTTCGCGGCGGCGGCCCGCGGGCGCTGGCCCCTGCAGATCCACGCCATTCGCCGCGACACCCTCGACATGGTGCTCGACCTGTGGGAGGAGCTGGACCGCATCGTCCCGCTGGCCCCGCTGCGCTGGACGATCGTGCACTGCGAGGGATTGAGCGCGCGGGGGGTGCGCCGGGTCGCCGCGCTGGGCGTCGGTGTGCTCGTGCCCGCGATGCTGCGCTTCGAGGGCGAGGACCTGATCGGCGCGTGGGGCCCCGAGGCCGCCGGGCAGGCACCGCCGCTGCGCGCGCTGCTGGACGCCGGGGTCCCGGTCGGCGGGGGCACCGACGCCATCAGGGTCGCCTCGTACCACCCGTTCACCGCGCTGCACTGGTACGTCTCCGGACGGACGATCGGCGGACGCCGCATCCGCGACCGGGACAACCTGCTCACCCGCCAGGAGGCGCTTGAGCTCTACACCCATCGCGCGTCCTGGTTCAGCTTCGAGGAGAGTGAGCGCGGGCGGCTACAACCCGGGATGCTGGCCGACGTGACCGTCCTGGACCGCGACTACTTCACCGTGCCCGAGGACGAGATCCCCGCCGTCGGCGCGGACCTCACCCTCGTGGGCGGGGAGGTCACCTGGGCGGCGCCGGCCTTCGCGGGACTGCGCGCGCCGGCGGGCGGTGGGTAGCCGAGCCGCGCCGACGGGTTCAGCGGGAGCGGCGATGGGCTCGCGGACGGGCGGTGGAGCCGCGGACGACGAGGCTGACCGGCAGCGTGATCGACTTGCGGGGCAGCCCGGGGTCGGCGAGCCGTTCGAGCAGCATCCGGGCGGCCTCGGCCCCGATCTCGTAGTGCGGCACGTGCACGGTGGTCAGCGCCGGCGTCAGCTTGTCGACGAACGGCATGTCGTTGAAGCCGACCACGCTCAGGTCGCGCGGGCAGCGCAGCCCGCGCTCCGCGGCGACGTCGTAGCAGCCGAGCGCGATCATGTCGTTGGCGGCGACCACGGCCGTGCAGCCTGCGCCGCCCGTGTCGTCGGAGGCGCCGCCGGAGGTGTCCGGCTCGTCCAGCAGCCGGCGGAACGCGCGGGCCCCCGCCGCCTCGGTGAAGGCGTCGG
>JBOHBY010001120.1:0-3018 GCA_050698635.1 Spirillospora sp. | reverse complement strand
GGCCAGCAGGGTGCCCATGCGTGCGGCCGAGGCGCGTCCGGTGGCCAGGACCTCCTCGTGGTCCAGCGGCTCGCCCGACAACCCGGCCGCGATATTGGTGACCAGCGAGATCCCCAGCACCTCCGCGCCGCCCCGGCGGGCCTCGATCGTCTCCAGGACGGTCGACATGCCGATCAGGTCCGCGCCCAGCGTCCGCAGCATCCGGATCTCGGCGGGCGTCTCGTAGGTCGGGCCGCGGAACGCCGCGTAGACGCCTTCCGACAGCGTCGGGTCGACCTCTTTGGCGAGGGTCCGCAGCCGTCCGGAGTAGGCCTCGGTCAGGTCGAGGAAGGTCGCGCCGGTCAGCGGGTTGGCGCCCGACAGGTTCAGCTGATCGCAGATCAGCACCGGGTCACCGACCTTCTGATGCTCAGGCCGCAACCCACCCGCCGCATTCGTCAGCACCATCGTGCTGACCCCGGCCGCCAGCGCGGTCCGGACCGGATGGACCACCGCGTCGACGCCGTGTCCCTCGTACAGGTGCGTCCGGCCTAGGAACACCAGGGTGCGGTCCACTATGCGGACGCGTCCCGCGTGTCCTTCGGCGGCGGGAGGCGCGAACCCGGGCAGGTCGGTCACGGGCAGTTCGACGCTGGGCTCGCCGAGGGCGTCGGCGGCGGGGACCCAGCCTGAGCCCATCACCAGGGCGACGTCGAAGGCGTCCACGGACGCGCGGGCGCGCAACTCGTCGGCGGCCGCCTGCGCCAGTACAGAGGCGTCGTTGTTCACTACGCCGAGACTACCGGCGTGCTTTTACGGGCCCTCGCCTAGGGAGGTGCAGGGGCGGGTGCGCAGGTCTTTGACGTAGTCGTCGGGGGCACCGGCCTTCTCCGCCGCGTCGGCGAGTATGCCCAGGTAGCGAGCGGACGGGAGGCCGCCCTCGTAGTCGTCCAGGACGTACATCCAGCACAGTACGTCGCCGTCCAGCGTCTGTACCCGGACCCTGGTCTTGCGGTAGACGCCGAGTGCCGCGCCCTCCCAGGCGTCGAGCTCCTTCTCGTCCCAGGCGGGCACGTCGTAGTAGACGACGAAGACCTGCTCGGAATCGTCCTCGACGACGGTCGCGAGGGCGCCGTCCCAACCCTTGTCCTGACCGCCGAAGGTCAGCCGCCATCCGGCCAGCCAGCCGGTGCCGCGCATGGGCGAATGCGGAGCCCGGGTCGCCATCTGGTCGGGATCCATGTTGGAGGCGTACGCCGCGTACAGTGCCACGTTGGCCAAGGTTACGCCACGGGTGCCCGCGTGCCGGGAGGAAGCCCGCATCGGCATGGGCGGGCATTGTGAAACGGGTCTCCGGCGGGACTTTTCATTGCCGTGAGTAGGAAATACTGGAAGATGTGACCCGCATCGTGATCATCGGAGGAGGCCCGGGCGGCTATGAGGCCGCGCTCGTCGCGGCGCAGCTCGGCGCGGACGTGACCGTCGTCGAGCAGGACGGTCCCGGCGGCGCGTGCGTGCTCACCGACTGCGTGCCCTCCAAGACGCTCATCGCCACCTCGACCCGCCTCGCGGTCATGTCGGAGTCGGAGGGGCTCGGCGTGCGCTTCAACGGCGGCCCGGACGGCATCGTCGGCGCGCTTGAGGCCGACATGGCCATCGTGAACAAGCGCGTGAAGGACCTCGCCCGCGCCCAGTCGTTCGACGTCGCCGAACGGCTCGCCTACGAGGACGTCAAGATCGTCCGGGGTGAGGGGCGGCTGGTGGAGCCGCATGTCGTCGAGGTCGGGGGCCGGCGGCTCCAGGCCGACATCGTGCTGCTCGCGACCGGCGCTACGCCGCGCGTGCTGCCGGGGGCCGAGCCGGACGGTGAGCGCATCCTGAACTGGCGGCAGCTCTACGACCTGCCCGAACTGCCCGAAGACCTGATCGTCGTCGGGTCCGGTGTGACCGGCGCCGAGTTCGCGGGCGCGTACCTGTCGCTCGGGTCGAAGGTGACGCTGGTGTCCTCGCGCGACCGGATCCTGCCGACGGAGGACGCCGACGCCGCGTCCGTGCTCCAGGAGGTGTTCCTGCGGCGCGGGATGAACGTCATGTCGCGGTCGCGGGCCGCGGCGGTGGAGCGGTCGGGGCACGGCGTGATCGTCACGCTGGAGGACGGGACGAAGGTCGAGGGCTCGCACTGCCTGATGACCGTCGGGATGATCCCGAACACCGGCGGTATCGGCCTGGAGGAGATCGGCGTGCGCTGCGACTCGCGCGGGTTCGTCGAGGTCGACAAGGTGTCGCGGACGTCGGTGCCGCACATCTACGCGTCCGGCGACTGCACCGGCGTGCTGATGCTGGCGTCGGTCGCCGGGATGCAGGGCCGGATCGCGATGTGGCACGCGCTGGGGGAGGCGGTGCAGCCGCTGAAGCTCGGCTGGGTCGCGTCCAACATCTTCACCGACCCGGAGGTCGCGTCGGTGGGCGTGACGCAGCGGATGGTCGACTCCGGGGACGTCAACGCCCGGACGGTCATGCTGCCGCTGTTCACCAACGCGCGGGCCAAGATGCAGGGCTTCGAGGACGGTTTCGTGAAGCTGTTCTGCCGTCCGGCCACGGGGATCGTGCTCGGTGGCGTGATCGTGGCGCCGCGGGCGAGCGAGCTGATCCTGGGCGTGTCGATGGCCGTCCAGCAGCATCTGACCGTCGACCAGGTGGCGCACACGTTCGCGGTGTACCCGTCGCTGTCGGGGAGCATCACGGAGGCGTCCCGGCGGCTGATGACCGAGCACGCCTACTAGGCGCGCCCGACGAGCCTGCAACCGCACCACGTCTGGTTCAGGGCCGTGACCAGGGACGGTGTCGCCGTTCTCGGCAAGGCGGTCGCGACGATCAAGGTGGACGATCCCGTCCGGTACGCGCAGGCGGCCGATCCGCCGTCGTCCGCCGCGCAGGCGATCATCGGGGTCGCGCTGCGCGACGCCATCGCCGGCCGGGACCTGGACGGCCTGCCCGCCCTGCCGGCGGACGGCGACGACGATCCCCGTCGGCCAGAAG
>JBOHBY010001119.1:0-6919 GCA_050698635.1 Spirillospora sp. | reverse complement strand
GCGCCGAGTGCGGGCGGGCGGCTGCTCGTGGCGATGGCGGTCGGGTCGCTCGTCGGGTCGCTGGCGTCCAGCCGGTGGCTGACGCCGAAGCACGCGGAGCCCGTCATGCTCGGCGGGCTCGTCGCGTTCGGGACGTCGCTGGCGGCTCTCGCGGTGGCGCCTTCGCTGTCGTGGGCGACGGTCGCGTTCGTCGCGGCGGGTGTGAGCGAGGGGCCGGTGTTCGCGGCGACGCTGATGCTCCGGCAGCGGGAGTCGCCGCCTGGGCGGCTCGGCCAGGTCAACACGACTGCGGGCAGCCTCAAGATCGGTGCGTCGGCCGTCGGTGCGGCGCTGACGGCCGTGTTCGCGGGGGTGATCGGGCCGGTGGGGCTGGTGCTGGCGATCGCGGGGTTTCAGTTCGCCGGGGCTGTTGTGGGGGTGGTGCTCCTGAGGGCTCGCGATTAATCGTTTGACTTTGTGAAATCCGATTCGTAATCTCCGCCTCATGTTCCTCGCGGCCGACACCCGGACGCTCGTGGGCCTCGGCCTGCTGAGCGCGGTGTCGGCTGCCTTCTGGGCAGTCGCAGCGAACGCGGTCGTCGTCAACAACGACGGCGCGCGAAGCTGACCCCTCTCCGTCCACCCTCCGGAGAACCAGCGGAGGGGGGTGGCCCAAGCGGGTTCTCACCGGATCCACCAGTGAGGACAGGAACAATGGCCAAGCAGCTTTACGAGCGCGACAAGCCGCACGTGAACATCGGCACGATGGGGCACGTCGACCACGGCAAGACGACGCTGACCGCGGCGATCACGAAGGTGCTCGCCGAGCGAGGGATGGCGTCCGCCGTGCCGTTCGACCGGATCGACCGCGCCCCCGAGGAGCGCGACCGCGGCATCACGATCAACGTCGCGCACGTCCACTACACGACCGCGACCAGGCACTACGCCCATGTCGACATGCCAGGTCACGCCGATTACGTGAAGAACATGATCACCGGGGCGGCGCAGGTGGACGGGGCGGTGCTCGTCGTGTCCGCGCAGGACGGGGCGATGCCGCAGACGCGGGAGCACATCGTCCTGGCCCGGCAGGTCGGCGTCCGGCACGTGGTCGTCGCGTTGAACAAGGCCGACATGGTCGAGGACGCGGAGTTGCTCGACCTCGTCGAGCTGGAGGTCAGGGAGCTGCTGTCGGAGTACGGGTTCCCCGGGGACGAGATTCCCGTCGTCCGGGTGTCCGGGCTGCGGGCGCTGGAAGGCGACCCGTACTGGACGGCCCGGATCGTCGACCTGCTCGACGCGATCGACGCGTACGTGCCGGTGCCGGAGCGGGTGCTCGACAAGCCGTTCCTCATGCCGGTCGAGAGCGTCCTCACGATCACCGGGCGCGGCACCGTCGTGACCGGGGTCGTGGCGCAGGGGCAGTTGCGCGTAGGTGACGCCGTCGAGGTCGTCGGGCTCGGGGAGTCGTTCCGTTCGGTCGCGACCGGGCTGGAGACGTTCGGCCAGTCGATGGACCACGCCGAGGCGGGGGACAACACCGCGATGCTGCTGCGCGGCGTCCGGCGGGACCAGGTCCGGCGCGGCCAGGTCGTCAGCGCACCGGGCACGATCCGGCCGCACCTGCGGTTCCGGGCGAGGGTCCGGGTGCTGACGGCGGACGAGGGCGGCCGGAGCAGGCCGTTCTTCCACGGCTACCGGCCCCAGTTCCACTTCCGGACGACGGACGTGGTCGGCGGCATCGACCTCGGCGGCGACGGGCAGATGGCGATGCCGGGCGACTCGGTCGAGATGGCCGTGGAGCTGGGGCGGCCGGTCGCGATGACCGAGGGCCTCGGCTTCGCGATCCGTGAGGGCGGCCGGACGGTCGGCGCCGGGACCGTCACCGGTCTCGACGACGACTAGCGGCGGTGCGGAGGGGCCCGGCGACATTGTTCGCCGGGCCCTTCTTTGTGGAACTCGGTGGGTGAGTGGGCGTGAATCGCTGGCGGAAGCGATCTTGGTGTGGTGGGATTTCGGCATCGTCCCCGGCTGACCCCCCACTGGAGAACGTGTGCGATCCCCCCGCGCCCTGATTCCCCTCCTCTCGGTCTGCGCTGCGGCGGTGGTCGTCGCCGCGGCCGCCGCCGGTGCGAGCATCGAGGGCCTGCCGGGCGGTGGGCATGCCCCCGCCGCCGCCCATGCCGACGGCGCCGAGGTGCCGGCCGCCGCCGTCACGATCAACGCGGTGACCTGGAACGTGTGCGGCGACGCGGCGCCCGGCTGCCCGCTCGCCGCCGATCCGGCGGCGCTGGCCAAGCAGGTCGAGCAGCGGATGCACGCCACCGAGGTCGGCGGACGGAAGGTCGCCCCCGACGCCGTCCTGCTCCAGGAGGTCTGCGAGGGGCACGTGCGCGTGTTCAGGAAGACCGGGTGGATGGCCCGGTGGGCTTGGGCTTTCGCCGCGTCGCCGAAGGGGGCGCCCTGTTCGGCGGGGCAGGGGCGGTCGGGTGTCGCGATCGGCACCTCGGCGCCGCTCGCCGGGACGGAACGTTCCGATCTTCCGTCGTCCCCCGGGCGGGAGCGGGTCGCGCTGTGCGGCGAAGTCCCGTCCTGGACGACGCGGGTGTGCGTGACGCGGCTCGACCCGTCCGAGAACGCCGGATGGCGCCGCAAGCAGGCCACGGCCCTCGCCTCGCTCGCCGGCACCGGACGCGTCCTGGTCGGCGGCGACCTCGGGGACGCGCCCGAGAGCCCGGCGCTCGACCCGCTGTACCGGACGTACGCCGAATGCGACCAGTCCGGACGGACCCGCACCGGCGCCAAGACCCGCCAGGACTGGACGGGCACGGCGGTCGAGAAGACCGACTACCTGTTCATCGCCAGGTCGGCGGCCGTGTCGTGCAGCGTTCCGGCGCAGCGGGTGAAGGCGTCCGACCACCGGCCGCTGTCGGCGGTCGTCCGCTATCCCTAGTGGACCTGGCGTTCCTGGCCCTCCCAGTAGGGGGCCCGGAGCTCGCGCTTGAGGATCTTGCCGGTGAGGTTGCGGGGGATCGCGTCGCGGCGCACGATCGTCGTGGGGCATTTGAAGTGCGCAAGGCGTCCGCGGCAGAAGTCGATGATGTCCTTGTCGGTGACGTCGGCGGCGGCGTCTGGAGTGAGGACGACGATCGCCTTCGGGGTCTCGCCCCACTTGGCGTCGGGGACGCCGATGACCGCGCAGTCGGCGACGGCGGGATGGCCCATCAGGACGTTCTCCACCTCGGCGGGGTAGATGTTCTCGCCCCCTGAGATGATCATGTCCTTGACGCGGTCGTGGATGTAGAGGTAGCCGTCCTCGTCGAGGTAGCCGGCGTCGCCCGTCCGGAACCAGTTGTCGGCGGAGAGCGCGACGGCGGTCGCCTCGGGCATGTCCCAGTAGCCCTTCATGTTCTGCGGCGTCCGGCAGAGGATCTCGCCGACCTCGCCCGTCGGCAGCTCCTCCTGCGTCGCCGGATCGACGATCTTGAGGGTGCAGTCGGGGTCGGGCAGGCCCGCGGCGCGCAGCCGGTGCGGGTTCGGGCCGTCCGGGTCGTGGTCGGCGGCGGGCAGCATGACGATCGAGCCGGTGACCTCCGTCAGCCCGTAGACCTGCATGAAGTCGGTGCCCGGCAGCAGCCGCATCGCGCCGCGCAGGACGTCCTCGCTGATCGGGGACGCGCCGTACAGCATGATCCGCAGGCTGGACAGATCGCAGGCGGTCACCTCGGGGATCAGCGGCATGAACTGCATCAGGACCGGGACGAGGAAGATGTGCGTGACCCGGTGCCGCTCGATGCCCCGCGCGATCAGCGTCGGGTCGGGCTCGCGGGCGATCACGCCGGGGATGCCGTTGTAGACCGCGTTGAGCGTGAGCATGTTGCCCGCCACGTGGTACATCGGCATCGCGACCATGAGGACGGACGAGTCGTCGACGTTCCACGTGGCGCTGGCCGACGACAGCGCGGCGAAGTAGTTGTCGTGCGTCAGCATGACGCCCTTGGGCAGGCCCGTCGTGCCCGACGAGTAGAGCTGGTCGAACACGTCCGCGGTGTCGGTGACGTGGCGCGGCTCGGGTGGGGCGTCGTCCGCGCCGTCGACCCAGGCGGCGTAGTCGTCGTAGCCGTGGCCTTCGCCGTCGACGACGACGGTGTGGGTGGTGTGCTCCAGCTTTCCGGCGATCGCGTCCAGGACGGGCACGAACTCCGCGCCGACGACGAAGACCTTCGCCCGCGCGTTGTTGACGATGTAGGCGACCTCGTCCGGCGCGAGCCGGTAGTTCACCGGGACCTGGACGGCGCCGAGCCGCGCCGCGCCGAACAGCAGCTCGACGTGTTCGAGCGAATTCTTGTCGAGGATCGCGACGCGGTCGCCGTGACCGACACCGACCGCGGCGAGCGCCGCCGCGACCCGGTCGACGCGCCGGTCGAGGTCGCCGTAGGTGATCTCGGTGTCGCCCGCGATGTAGGCGACACGGCCCGGATGCGAGCGTGCCCGCTCGCGCAGCGTCTCCGTCAGACCCGGCACGGTAGGTCCCTTCGCCGATGACCGCCTGGCTGTTTCCGGCATCATGCGATCACCGGCGAGGCCCCGGCAAGAGCTCGGCTAGCTGCTTTTGTACATCTTGGACACGAAGGTGACGGCGAGTACCACCAGGACGGCGATGAACCCGATGAAGAAGAAGAACTTCAGCATCGACAGGATCGCGCCGATGGCGGTCATCCCGAGCCAGATCGCGAGGATGACACCGATGACGGTCAGGATTGTCTTACCCATGACCCCCACCGTATGCGGTCGTCAAATGAAGGTCATCACCCTGCGGAACGACCCTCGGTGGCCTAGACCCCGCCGTACGGCGGACCCCAACCCTGAGGACCACCCGGGGCCTGACCCTGACCCGGACCCGGACCAGGGACGGGCGGCGGCGGCTGATACCCCTGCCCCGGCATCGGCTGACCGGGCATCGGCTGGCCGGGCATGGGATGGCCGGGCATGGGATGGCCTGGGGTGGGGTGGGCCGGGGCCGGTTGCATCGGCTGGCCGTAGGCGCCGGGCTGGCTGAAGGGCTGGCCGGGCGGCTGGCCGAAAGGCTGTCCAGGCGGCTGGCCGAAGGGCTGGTTGGGCGGCCGGCGTCCCGCGTGGCTGCTCGCGACCATCAGGACCCGCAGGCCGCCGATGGCACCGGCCACGAGCAGGGTCAGCACGTCCCAGATCTCGAAGCTCGGCTTCAGCACCTTGAGGGTGTCCTCGCCGGGGATGTCGCCCTCGGTGGCGAGGAAGATCAGGACGCCGGCGCGGATCCCGACGTACAGCGCGATGTATGCGGCGATCGCCGCGACGATCGGCGCGAGCGGCCCGCGCGGGCGGGTGAGCATGAGCCCGACCGCCGTGAAGAAGCCGACGATGAGGCACTGGAGCGCGTAGTAGGCGGTGTAGTGCTGTCGGCCCTGCACAAGCGACCAGTAGAGGTCGGCGTACGTCATGATCGTGCCGATGACGGTGGCGACCGCGCCGCCGAGGAGGATCGCGGCGATGATCCCGCCTGCGGGCGAGGCGGTGCGGGTGCGAGCGGCCATCGGGCCATTAAAGCGGCGTTCGTCCTGGATTGCGAGGCGCGGCGGCGCCCGTCGAGATCAGCTCCTTACAGGGTGATGACGCGCGGGCCTGGACGGTCGCGGTGGCCGTAGCGTGGGGCCTGTGAACTCGGTGTCCCCTTCCGGCCGCGTCCTGGTGGTCGACGACGATCCGACGGTGGCGGAGGTCGTCGCCCGCTACCTGGCCCGCGACGGGCACGAGGTCGTCTGCGTCGCGGACGGCCGGGCGGCGCTGCGCCGGGCCAGGGCGCTGGACGATCCGCCCGACCTCGTCGTCCTCGACCTGATGCTGCCCGGGATGGACGGCCTTGAGGTGTGCCGGCGGCTCCGCGAGACGTCCACCGTGCCGATCGTGATGCTGACGGCGCTCGGCGCGGAGACCGACCGGCTCGTCGGGCTGGAGACCGGCGCGGACGACTACGTGACCAAGCCGTTCAGCCCGCGTGAGCTGGCGCTGCGCGTCCGTTCGGTGCTGCGCCGGGCGCGGGGGCCGCTCGCCTTGTCCGAGTCGGCGGGGCCGTCGGGACCGTCCGGGCCGGTCGGGCCGCTGCGGGACGGCGACCTGGTCGTCGACGTCGGCGCGCACGAGGCGGCGCTGCGCGGCGAGCATCTGTCGCTCACGTCCCGCGAGTTCGACCTGCTGGCGTTCCTGCTCCACCATCCCCGGCGCGCGTTCACCCGCGAGCAGCTGCTCGACCGGGTCTGGGGCTGGACTTTCGGCGACTCGTCCACCGTCACCGTCCACGTCCGGCGGCTCCGCGAGAAGATCGAGGACGATCCGACCGCGCCGCGCCGGATCGTCACCGTCTGGGGCGTCGGCTACCGCTACGAGCCCGCGCACCCCGTCGCGGTCGGAGAAGAAGGATGATTCCGTTCGGGGATCTCGTCCTGGTGGTCGGCTACGCGACCCTCGCCGCGCTCGCGGTCGCGGTGGTCGCGCTCGGCGTCCTGTACGTGCTGCGCGGCCGGTCGGTCGCCACGCAGCTGGTCGTGGTGGCCGCGGCGACCGTGCTGGCGACCATCTCCGGCATCCTCGTGATCTCGTTCCTGATGCTGATCAACGATCATGACCGCTCGGTCGTGCTG
Source organism: Spirillospora sp. (assembly GCA_050698635.1). Classification (GTDB taxonomy): domain Bacteria; phylum Actinomycetota; class Actinomycetes; order Streptosporangiales; family Streptosporangiaceae; genus Spirillospora. The sequence goes on along the minus strand of JBOHBY010001119.1, from coordinate 266 downwards.
GCGGTGGTGGCGTCGGCCGGGCTGGTCGCGACGGCCGTGTCGGTGCTGCTCGGGCGGCGTCTCGTGGCCGCGAACCGGACGCTGGTGGACGCCGTCCGCGCGGACAGGTTCAGGCCGCCTTCGCACCGGCTGCCCGCCGAGCTGGCCGAGCTGTCACGCGAGCTGGAGGCCGCCTACGACCGGCTCGCCGCGTCCCACGAACGTGAGCAGGCCCTGGAGACCAGCCGCCGCGAGCTGGTCGCCTGGGTGAGCCACGACCTGCGCAC
>JBOHBY010001118.1:0-1504 GCA_050698635.1 Spirillospora sp. | reverse complement strand
GACGTGTCCTACGACGTCGACAGCTCGCGCCAGGCGTTGTCGACGAGCCGCTCGACGCGGGGGTCCTCCATCGAGGCGACGAAGTTGATCGCGCCCGCCGCCAGGACGCGCGCGCCCGCAGCCGTCTCGTAGTACGTCATCTCCGCGGAGCGGCCTGGGCCCATGAGGTCGTCGATGCGGGCGAGGACGCGCGCGCCCGGCGGGGAGGCGGGCGTCCGCGCGTCGATCTCGATCCCGTAGCGCCCGAAGGTCGAGCCGTCGCCGAGCCCCGTCCCGGCGAACAACCAGGGGGCCTCGCCCGCGCCGACGACGGTGAACGCCCCCTGCCGCTGACCGTTGTCCGAGCCGACGTACTGGACGCCGACGAGCCCGGACTCGGGTCGGCCGAGGTCGCGCCAGAGCCGCTCCTTGACGAGGCGGCCCCCGTCGCGGCGCACCTTCCAGAAGAAGTTGTTCGCGGCCAGGAACACGAGGTTCCCGCCCAGATCGCGGTAGCGCTCGACGACGTCGTAGCCGCGGGCGGTCACGTACTCCTCGTGGCCGGGGAAGACGACGAGGTCGTACGCCGCGCGCAGCCGGTCTCCCGTCCGGGCGGCCTCGAGGTCGTCGTCGGAGAGGAAGTCCGCCCGCTTCCCCGTCCGGTTCAGCCACGCGACGAAGGCGAGGTCCCAGTCCTTGAAGCGGAACGGGACGCCGAAGTCGAGGTAGGGGCGGGAGAGGTCGATCGAGCGCTGGTCGTCCGACACGTACCAGCTGTCGCCCCAGCCGTCGCCGTCCGCGTCGTGGAAGTTGTACGCCTGCCACGTGTTGGTGGAGAGGACGACGGCGACCCGCTCGACGCCCAGCCGGGGCGGTCGCAGGATGAAGGGCGCGTAGCCGACCCGTCCGTCGGCCGCGGCGACGCGCACGAAGTAGAGGCCGCTGGCCCACGCGCCCGCGCGGAGCAGCCGCAGGCGGCCCGGCCGGTCGCGGTGTCCGCGCCAGTCCACCTCGACGGCGGGCGTGACCGGCACGCCGTTCGTCCTCAGGTCGCGCTCGTCGGGCCGCGCTCCGCCGCCGTAGTGGAACACCTGGACGCGCAGCCGGCGGGCGTCGCAGGCGATCAGGAGGTCGGCCGCCTCGCCCGGCGCGTAGCTCGGCCTCGTCGTCGCGACGTCCACGCCCTGGACGCGTACGACCGGGCCCGTGACCCGCCCGCCGGGGCGGTGGCCGCCGTAGACCCGCCTCCGCCGGCCCTCGAGCACGGTCGTCCTGAGGAGGTACGTCCGCGGCTGGACCGCGGCGGCGGGGCGCCAGGCGATCCGGTGCCGACCCGCCGGGAGCCTGCGCTCCGTCCGCCAGACGACCTCTCCCATCGGCCGGCCGGCGCGGATGGTGTCGGTGCGCACGGCCTCGACGAGGACGCGCGCGGGCCGGTCGAGACCGAACGAGACGACCGCGCGGCCGCCGCGCCGGGGCGTGACCGTGGCGAGCAGCGGCCCGTCGCCCGCGAACCGCCGCGACC
>JBOHBY010001117.1:0-3280 GCA_050698635.1 Spirillospora sp. | reverse complement strand
ACCTGCTCGCCGGTGTAGACGTCGAACAGGCGGATGGCCTCCAGCAGTTCCCCGGCCCCTTCGCGCAGCGCGCCCTCCACCTCGGCGGCGGGCACGGCGGCGTCGACGACCAGCGCGACGTCCTGCGTGGCGACCGGGTAGCCCGACACGTGCGGCGCGCGGACCGTCACCGGGTCGCCGAGGCGGCGCAGCTCCAGCTCCATCGCGCAGGACCGCGCCGGGATCCCGTACGCCTTCGTCACGCGCGGATGCAGCTCGCCCGCGTGCCCGACGAGCGTGTCACCGGCGTAGAGCGCGGCGCAGCGGCCCGGATGCCACGGCGCGTGCTGGTCGGCCTTCACCGTCAGCTCGACGCCGACCTCCCGGGCCACCGTGCGGGCGGCCTCGACCGCGTCCGCCCACAGCGCCGGACGGCCCCCGCCCCACCACCCGGACGGCTCCCGGTCGCCGGACAGCACGACCGCGACCCGCTGCGGCTGGTCGGGCAGCGCCGCCTGGAGGGAGGCCAGCTCGTCGGCCGTCGGGCCCCGGTCGACCGCCAGGCGCGGCGCCCGGTCCGGCGCGTCCGGGTGGGGCCTGAACACCACGCCCGTCTCGTACAGCGCGGTGTCGGCGAAGCCGCGTCCGACGTTCAGCGCCAGCACCTTGAGCAGACCGGGCAGCAGCGTGGTCCGCAGCAGCGGCTCCTCCTCCGACATCGGGTTCGCCAGCCGCAGCGTCCGCCGCCGGGCATCGCCCGCGGGAAGGTGGAGGGCGTCCCAGTCCTTCTCGGCGACGAACGGGAACGCCAGCACCTCGACGTAACCGGCGCCCGCGAGCGCGCGGCCGACCCGGCGGCGCAGCCGCTGCCGGACCGTCAGCCCCTTCCCCTTGACGGGGCGCGGCGCCCTGGCCGGGATGTCCTCGTACCCCTCCAGCCGGATGACCTCCTCGGCGAGGTCGTTCGGGTCGGTGAGGTCGGGACGCCACGACGGCGGCGTCACCGTCAGCACGCCCTCGCCCTCGCCCTCGTCCTCGACCTCGACCTCGACCTCGACCGCGCAGCCGACCTGCTCCAGCCGCCGGACGACCACGTCCCGCCCGTAGGTCATGCCCGCGACCTTGTCGGGATGCCCGGCGGGCATCGTCACGGTCACCTGCCCGACCGGCGCCTCCGCGTGCGTGACGCCCGGCATGACCTCGGCGCCGCCCAGCTCCGCGAGCATCCGCACCGCGCGGTACGACGCGTACAGCGGCAGCTCGCGGTCGACGCCCCGCTCGAACCGGTAGGACGCCTCGCTGTGCAGCCGGTGCCGGCGGCTCATCCGGGCCGTGCCGATGTCGTCGAAGTGCGCGGCCTCGATGACCATGTCGGACGACCGGTCGCCGATCTCGGTGGCGAGGCCGCCCATCGTCCCGGCCATGGAGATCGGGCCGGACCCGTCGGTGATGAGGATGTCCTCGGGGTTCAGGGTCCGCTTGACGTGGTCGAGCGTCTCCAGCTTCTCGCCGGGCTCGGCGCGGCGCACCACGATCGGGCCGGTGAGCGCGCCCCGGTCGAAGGCGTGCAGCGGCTGCCCGAGCTCCAGCATCAGGTAGTTGGTGATGTCGACGGCCAGCGACACCGGGCGCATCCCGGCGCGGTGCAGGCGGACCCGCATCCACAGCGGGGTCTGCGCGTCCGGGTCGAAGCCGCGCACCTCGCGCAGCACGAACCGGTCGCACGCCGTCGGATCGCCGATGCTCGCCGGATACGACTCCCCACCGTCCTCCAGCCCCCGCCCACCACCATTCAAAAGACGAGCTCCGCTCGACCCCCTCCTGGGGGGCAACTCGATGCGGGCCGGGTCGGTGAACGCGACGCCGTAGACGGTGGCGGCCTCGCGGGCGACACCGCGGATCGACAGGGCGTAGCCGCGGTCCGGGCTGACGGCGATGTCCAGGACGTCGTCGCGCAGCCCGAGCAGCTCCACCGCGTCCGCGCCGACGGGCGTGTCCGCGGGCAGCACGAGGATGCCGGCGTGGTCGTCGCCGATGCCGAGCTCGGCGACCGAGCAGATCATGCCCTCCGACATCCGGCCGTAGGTCGTGCGGGCGCCGATCTCGAACCCGCCCGGCAGGACGCCGCCTGGCAGGATCACGGCCACATGGTCGCCGACCGAGAAGTTGGACGCGCCGCAGACGATGTTCTGCGGCTCACCGGTGCCGTTGGCCTTGCCGACGTCCACCTGGCAGTAGCGGATCGGCTTCTTGAACCCGGTCAGCTCCTCGATCGCGAGGACCTCGCCGACCACGAGCGGGCCGGTGATGTCGGCGCCGGCCTGGTCGACCGTCTCGACCTCCAGGCCCGCCGCGATGAGCCTCTCGGCGAGCGCGCGTCCCGTGACGCCGGCGGGCAGCTCGACGTACTCGCGCAGCCAGGAAAGCGGGGCGCGCATCAGATCTCCATCCCGAACGGGAGGGTGAACCGGACGTCGCCCTCCACCATGTCGTACATGTCCTCGACGCCGTGCCGGAACATCAGCGTCCGCTCGATGCCGAGCCCGAACGCCCAGCCGCTGTAGCGGTCCGGGTCGACGCCGCAGGCCACCAGCACCCGCGGGTTGACCATGCCGCAGCCGCCGAGCTCGATCCAGCCCTCCGAGCCGCAGGTGCGGCACGGCGCCGCGCCCGGCTCGGCGGACGTGCCCCGGCACACGAAGCACTGCATGTCGACCTCGCCGGACGGCTCGGTGAACGGGAAGTACGACGGCCTGAACCGCGTCTTCAGCCCCTCGCCGAACATGCCGGTCACGTAGGCGTCGATGCCGCCGCGCAGGTCGGCCATCGTCAGGCCCTCGTCGACGGCGAGGCCCTCCAGCTGGTGGAAGACGGGGCTGTGGGTGGCGTCCAGTTCGTCGGTGCGGAACGTCTTGCCCGGCGCGACCACGTACACCGGCAGCTCCCGCGACAGCAGCGACCGGATCTGCATCGGCGAGGTGTGCGTGCGCATCACCAGGCCGGACTCCTCCGACTCGACGAAGAAGGTGTCCTGCATCGTGCGGGCGGGATGGTCGGGCAGGAAGTTGAGGGCGTCGAAGTTGAACCACTCCGCCTCGACCTCGGGGCCCTCGGAGACCTCGAAGCCGAGCGAGACGAAGACGTCGGCCATCCGCTCCTGCATGGTGGTCAGCGGGTGCCGGGCGCCGCGCGGCGCGCGGTCCCACGGCAGGGTGACGTCGACGGTCTCCTCGACGAGGACGCGCTGGTCGCGCTCCTCCTCCAGGTCGGCCTGGCATTCCTTGACGGCCTTGGCGACGGC
>JBOHBY010001116.1:0-1808 GCA_050698635.1 Spirillospora sp. | reverse complement strand
GGGGGCGTGCCGCGCCGAGCCGCGGCGTCACGAGATGCGGCGCCGGGCTGCCCGGAGTATCCGGGCTGGGGGCGTCCGGCGGGATCACCTGGTCTGCGGGGAGTGGACAGCGGGGGCTCCCGGGTGCGGGCCGGCTGGAGAGCCGGCGTGGACCGGTCGCCCGGCACAATATCCCGCTATACACCCCCTGTAGCGAAGATCGCCCAAAAAAGATCTATACAAACTACTAAGGGTGACTTTCTCGCCGCCGACCGTTCAGGCATGGAGGGCCACGGGACCGGGCGGTGGGGGCCCGTTTTGACCCTCGGGCGCGGGGCCGAGTATCCTGCGTGTTTGTTGTGTGCGTCGGTGCCCGCTCGCGGCGGGCTGGAGACGACGCGACGACGTGTCGGTGTGTCCCCAGGAGTGTTCGCGCCTGTCGGCGTGGGCGCCGGTCCGGGCCCCGGCATCCCGGAGCGCCAGGTCGGACGATCCTCTGATCGGCGCGAGCAGGATTTCCGCTGACTGCGCTCGCCCGCGAGGGCGGGCGAGGATCGAAACCGCCTGTAAGTCGACGAGAAACGAAGGCCTACGACCGTGCGCACGTACACCCCTAAGCCCGCTGACGTCCAGCGCCAGTGGTACGTCATCGACGCGACCGATGTCGTGCTGGGCCGTCTCGCCAGTCAGGTCGCGGTGCTGCTCCGGGGCAAGCACAAGCCGATCTACGCACCGCACCTCGACACCGGTGACTTCGTCGTCATCGTGAACGCCGAGAAGGTGGCGCTGTCGGGCAACAAGCTGGAGCAGAAGCGCGCCTACCGGCACTCCGGTTACCCGGGCGGTCTGCGCTCGGTGACCTACGCCGACCTGCTGGCCAAGCACCCCGAGCGGGCCGTCGAGAAGGCGATCAAGGGCATGCTGCCCAAGAACTCCCTCGGCCGGAAGATGTTCGGCAAGGTGAAGGTCTACGCCGGACCCGACCACCCGCACCAGGCGCAGAAGCCGCAGCCGTTCGAGATCACCCAGATCAGCCAGATCGTCAAGTGACACCCGCGCACGCCCACCGCGTGCGCATCCTGGAACACGAGGCCGCCGGGGCACCCGTTGGACGGGCCTGCCGCCCTGGCTAGAACACCCACAAGGAGAAACCGTGGACGAGACCACCGAGCCGGTCACCGAGACCGAGTCGTTCGAGGACGCGCCGTCCGAGTACAGCACCGAGACCCCCGAGGCCGCGGGCGAGAGCCTTCTCGGCCAGCCCATCGCGACCGGGCCCGCCGCCGGCACCGGCCGCCGCAAGCAGGCCATCGCGCGCGTCCGCATCGTCCCCGGCGACGGCCAGTGGAAGATCAACGGCCGCACCCTGGACCAGTACTTCCCGAACAAGGTCCACCAGCAGATCGTGAACGAGCCGTTCGTGCTGCTGGGCCTGGAGGGCCAGTTCGACGTGCTCGCGCGCGTGAACGGCGGCGGCACCACCGGCCAGGCCGGTGCGCTGCGCCTCGGCATCTCCCGCGCGCTCCAGTTCGGCAACATCGAGCACCGCCCGGCCCTGAAGAAGGCCGGCTTCCTCACCCGCGACGCCCGCGTCCCCGAGCGCAAGAAGGCCGGCCTCAAGAAGGCCCGCAAGGCGCCGCAGTACAGCAAGCGCTGACCTCCGGAACGGGATGACCCTCCGGTTCGGGACCGACGGGGTCCGGGGCCGGGTCGGCGACGAGCTGACCCCCGAGCTGGTGCTGGCCCTCGGCCGCGCCGCCGCCCGGGTCCTCGGCGGCGACCGCTTCCTCGTGGCCCGCGACCCGCGACTGTCGGGCCCGCTCCTGGAA
>JBOHBY010001115.1:0-3341 GCA_050698635.1 Spirillospora sp. | reverse complement strand
CTACTACTTCTTCTACCTGTTCCACATGCCGGTGTTCGTCATGGTCAGCGGCTACCTGTCGAAGCGGTTCACGCTCACCGACGACAAGTCCGTCCGGCTCGTCGGCGCCACCCTCGCGCCCTATGTGATCTTCCAGACGGCGTACGCGCTGTTCGCCTGGGCGGCCGGGGGCCGGCCGTTCGGGATCGAGCTGCTGAACCCGTACTACATCACCTGGTTCCTGCTGGCCCTGTTCGTATGGCGGCTGGTCACGCCGATCTGGCGGCGGGTGCGGTTCCCGGTGGCGGCGGCCGTGCTGGTCGGCCTGCTGGCGTTCATGAGCGACCTCGGCGGCACGCTGGACATCTACCGGATCCTCGGGCTGATGCCGTTCTACGTGCTGGGCCTCACACTGAAGCCGGAGATGCTGGAGATCGTCCGGCGGCCGGTCGCGCGGGCGCTCGGCGCGGTGACGTTGGCCACGGGGTTCGTCGTCATGTACATCGCGCGTCCGCACATGGACGTGCGGTGGGTCCGCTGGACGCATTCCAACGACGCGATGGGCGTCGGTGAGGTGACCGGCACGCTGATGCGGATGGGGCTGCTCCTGTCGGGGCTGGTCCTCGTCGCCGCGTTCCTCGCGGTCGTTCCGTCCCGCCGGACCTGGTACACGGGCCTCGGCGCCACGACGCTCTACACCTACCTGCTGCACGGGTTCCTGACCAGGCTCTTCACCTTCACCGGATGGAACGAGACCGGCTGGCTCAACACCATTCCCGGCGTTCTGCTGATCGCGGTGCTGTGCTGCGCCGTCGCGACGCTGCTGAGCACGGGCCCGGTCCGCCGCGCGACGCGCTGGGCCGTCGAGCCCGATATCCGGCCGTTGTTCAGCAAGCGGTGATCGACCGGTCGCCAACCGTTCTGGCTGGTCACGGCCGGATCACGGCAAACTGCAAGATCGCTGAATTCACGACATATTCTGACAGAGCGGGTACAGTTAACCGGCAGTTCTCCCCGTGTGCATCCATAGCCCTGCAAAGCGTCGCAGCCCCGTCGCTTCCGTGGATTCCACCGGTGACTGAACGAGTTCACCCGGCGGTCGGTCGCGACCGCCGAACAGAAGAATTAGGACGGTCGCATTGGTCATGGCGCCGCAGGGCGAGCATCGAACCGTTGCCGTCATCCTCGCGGGTGGCAGCGGGCAGCGGATGGGCCTGAGCACCCCGAAGCAGCTCCTGAAGATCGCCGGAAGGACGATTCTGGAGCACACGTTGAGCGTCTTCGAGGAGGCGCCCGACATCGACGAGATCCTCGTCCTGATGAACCCCGGCTTCCTCCAGGACGCCGCGGACTGCGTGAAGAAGGCGGGCTGCGCCAAGGTCACCGCCGTCCTTCCCGGCGGGACGTCCCGGAACGCGACGACCCAGCTCGCGCTGGACGCCCTCGCCGGCCACCCGGACGAGACGACCAACGTGCTGTTCCACGACGCGGTCCGCCCGCTGCTGTCGCAGCGCATCATCCGCGACTGCGTCACCGCGCTCCGCGAGCACCTCGCCGTGGACGTCGCGATCCCGTCCGCCGACACGATCATCCAGGTGGACGACGACGTGATCGTGGACGTGCCGCGCCGCGCGAACCTGCGCCGCGGGCAGACCCCGCAGGGCTTCCGCCTCGCGACGATCCGCGCCGCCTACGAGAACGCGTGGCGCGACGAGAGGTTCGAGGCGACCGACGACTGCTCGGTCGTGCTGCGCTACCTGCCCGGCACCCCGATCTACGTCGTGCCGGGCGACGACCACAACATGAAGGTCACCGAGCCGGTCGACATGTTCGTCGCGGACAAGCTGTTCCAGCTCGCCTCGTCCGACGCCCCCGACCTGTCGGAGGACCAGTACGCCGAGGCGCTCGGCGGCAGGACGATGGTGGTGTTCGGCGCGAGCCAGGGCATCGGCGCCGCCGTGTCGGAGCTGGCGCAGCGGTTCGGCGCCCGCGTGTTCGGCTACAGCCGCGGCGCCACCCGCACGCACGCGGAACGTCCGGACGACGTCGCCGCCGCGCTCGCGCAGGCGTACTCGGCGACCGGACGCGTCGACTTCGTCGTCAACACGGCGGGCGTGCTGCGGATCGGGCGGCTCGACACGATCGACCCGGACGCGATCGAGGAGGCGCTGCGCGTCAACTACCTCGCGCCGATCCACATCGCCCGCGCCGCGCTCCCCTACCTCGCCAAGACGGGCGGGCAGCTGCTGCTCTACACGTCCAGCTCGTACACGCGCGGGCGCGCCGAGTACAGCCTGTACTCGTCGGCGAAGGCGGCGACGGTCAACCTCACGCAGGCCCTCGCGGACGAGTGGTCCGGCGACGGCGTGCGGATCAACTGCATCAACCCGGAGCGCACGAGCACCCCGATGCGGACCCGCGCGTTCGGGGAGGAGCCGCCGCACACCCTGCTCAGCGCCGACCAGGTCGCCAGGACGTCCCTGAACGTGCTCCTGTCCGGCCTCACCGGCCAGGTCATCGACGTCCGCCGCGAGGACCCGCTCACCAGCGGCCGCACCGGCTGACGCACCCACGCAGCACGCGCTCCCCCGCGCCACACCCCCCGCTTCACCTCTTCCCACGCGCACCCGCCGTCCTCGCCCGGCGGGTGCTCTCAACCCCGTCGCCGCCCCAGGGCCGCGCTGACCAGACGGAGGTGTACCGTGCGACGTCTCGGGTCCCGGTACTCGAAGCTTTTGCGGTATTCCACGGTGTTGTCCCTGCCCGTCACGCTCGGGCTGATGATCGTGGCGGCCGTCGCGGGGTCGCCGGGCTGGTTCCTCGTCGCCGCCGTCGCCTGCTACGTGGCCGAGCCCACCGTCTTCGCGTTCTTCCCGGACGCCGACAAGCCGCTGCGCTGGGGCGAGCTGAGCGCCAGCGCCCGGGTACTGATCCGGCAGGGGACTTTCGTGCTGCTGCTCGTCCAGGACGGGGGCGTCGGGGACGGGACCGTCGCGACCGCCGCGATCGGGTTCTTCGTCCTCGACTGGCTGCGCGCCGGGGCGCTCATCGGCGCGTCCGCGCTCCGCCGCGTCTCCACGCTCCCGTACGCCACCCGCAACCTCGGCGCGGGCGAGCCCACGCTCCCGGCGCCCGAGCCCGCCTGGCATGTCCGGGTCGTCACGCTGGTCGAGGGCTACGCCGACGTCCTTCCGCTGCTGCTCGGCGCCGTCGGCCTGCTCGCGGACGTGCCGTCGCTGCTCGTCGCCGGGCTGGTCGCCTCGGCCGCCGTCGCGCTCGGCTCCCTCGGCTGGCAGGCCGCCGGGCTGCGGGAGATGCGCCGCCTGCTCAACGCCCGCCGCGTCGGACGGGACGTCCAGCGC
>JBOHBY010001114.1:0-10905 GCA_050698635.1 Spirillospora sp. | reverse complement strand
CCTGGGGAAGGCGGCCTCCAGGCGCTGCTGGTCCTGGTTGTTGGGTCGCATCAGCTGGCGGGGTGCGGTGCCGTAGTCTCGCCGGTCGTTTCTCAGCACCCGCTGCACGGGCAGCGCGTGGTCGTGGTCGTCGCCTTGTGCCTCCAGCGACTGTGTCACGGCCGCGTTGCCGGCCGAACGCTGGAGGGCGAGGACGCCTGCCGCGTCCATGGGACGGCCGGTCATGGCCGGGTCCGCTTGTTCCGGACCCGCGGCGGCCTGATCCTGTGCGCGCGGACGCGACGGTCCCTGCGCACCTGACCGGGACCGTCGCTCTTGCCATTCATTGACGCGCATCGCGATTCTGCCCTTCTCCCCGAAGACCCGTCTCGCCGCGAGGGAATCACAGGGGCCGCGCGGCCGGGGTGGCTGTTCGGGCAGTCTGCGGTGCCGGGTTGTTTGTCCCGGAGTTCCTTCACAGGCGCCGGAGGGCGGTCCAGTTTGAGATGACGACGGCATCCGTGGGGAAGGAGCGCGCTGTGCGCGAGCAGAAGGATCGGCGGGACGATGGCGAGGCCCGCCGGGCGCCGGACGCCAAGCGGGCCCCCACCGATGAGGCCAAGGAGGGGGTCGTTTCCGGGGGCGCGCCGTCCGTGGGGTCGGTTGTGGCGTTGCAGCGGCTGGTCGGCAACGCCGCGGTGGCGCGTATGGTCTCCGCCCAGCGCGTGACCGGCGAAGGTTCCGGCGAAGTGGGCTTTGACGAGCATGCGCCGGGCGTCCAGCGTCAGCGGGTGGAGAGGGTCCTGCGGTCGCCGGGACGGCCGATGGAGGAACCCGTCCGTGCCGAGATCGAGGCGCGGACGGGTGCGTCGCTCGGTCATGTCCGCGTGCACACCGACACGACCGCGCACGAGGCCGCCAAGTCGATCCACGCGGAGGCGTTCACCTCGGGGTCGGACATCGCCTTCCGCCGCGGGAACTACAACCCGAATTCCTCGTCCGGCATGCAGCTGATCATGCACGAGGCGCTGCACGCCATTGACAACCAGTCCAAACCGGCGACCGGATTCGACAACGGCGAAGGTCTCCTCCTGACGGATCCGGCGGGAAGAACGGAAACGGACGTCGACGCCGAAAGCAAGGCCATGCTCAACAAGCCCCTCCCCCGCTAGCCTCCGGGCGAGGACGCCTGTGGTGTCCATGGCAGGCACCGGTTCGGCGTGGACGACCGTCACCGCGGGTCGCCCCACCCCGTCTTCAGGCGCTGAACGCCAGCTCGGTGTGAATCGGGATGCCGCCGGCCAGCGAGCGGGCGACCGGGCAGTGCTCGGTGTGCCGGTCGTGCGCACGTCTCACCTTCGCCTCGTCCACCTCGGGGGAGAGACGGAGCCGGTACCGGACGGTGATCCGGACGATCCTCAGCACACCGTGGTCATTGACGATCTCGCCCTCCCCCTCGGCGAGCAGCGCGCCGCCGGCGACGGGCTGCCCGAGCGCGCCGAGCATCCCGCCGAAGGTGCCGGTGAGGCAGCCGGTGGCCGCGCCGACCACGTAGTCCAGGGTGGTCGCGTGCGGTTCGATCTGGTCCATCGGCACCTTGTAGTGCTCGGCGACGGGACCGTGCATCCCCATCGGCACCGGACCGCCGTCCACCGGCACGGTGACCAGCTTGGTCCGCCCTGGCGCGGGCGCGACGGAGACCCGGGAGCGTTCGACGATCGGGAGCGGCTCGGCGGCGCTCACCGGGCCGCCCCGTTCGCGGGCGCCAGGTCGTTCTCGACGAGCCAGGACCTGATCCGCTCGGCGACCTCGTCCCGGCCGCGTTCCTGGTTGACCATGTAATGGTTCAGCCCCGGCATCTCGACCAGGGTGGAGCGGTCCGAGCCGACCGCCTCGTGCATCTGCCGGGAGTTGTCGGGCATCGCGCCCTGGTCGGCGAGCAGTCCGCAGATCAGCACGGGGACGCTCGTGTGCGGCAGTGCCTCGACCGCGTCCGCGCGGGAATGGCGCAGGCTCCACGAGCTGAGCCAGCTGCGCAGCGTGTGGTAGCGGCCGAGGCCGGCGCCGGCCTCGTTGGCCACCCGGGGGTCGCCGTACATGCTGCCCGCCTCGCGGTCGCTGGGGTCGATGGTCAGGTCGACGAACCGCGGATCGGCCACCGTCCGGTGCACGACGAACGCGCGGTCACCGACACCGAGCCCGGCGAGCCGGGCGAGTTCACGTTCGGCCCGATCGCTGATCCGGTCCATCCGGGCCCGCTGGGCCTTCCGATACTGCCGCACCCACTCCGGGGCGAACGGAGGCGTCCGTCCGGGGGCGAACAGGTCGAGTTCGGGATCACGGTGGTCGGGGTCGGACTCGTCGGTGACCGAGGGGTCGATCCAGCTCGCGAGCAGCCTGCCCCGGCCGGCGTGCGCGGCGACGAGCAGGAGGGCGTCCGCCGGCTCGAGCCCGGCCTGGGTCAGGTCCGGCGGGTCACCGGCGGGGGTGGCGGTGACGGTGGGGTTCTCCGCCTGGCTCTGGTAGTAGGCGACGGCCGGGCCGCCTCCGCTGAATCCGGTGAGGACGACCCGCTCGTAACCGAGGCACTCCTTCATCCAGCGGACGGCGGCGCCGATGTCCAGCAGCACGTTCTCCATGATCGTGGTGGCGTCGTTGCCGACGTATCTGGTGTTCAGTCCGAGCACGGGCAGCCCGGCCTCGGCCAGCGGTTCGAGCATGAAGTGGGTGAGGAAGTTCGACGTCGGGTGCATCAGGATCAGGCCGACGTCGCGGGTGGCGTCGTCCCGCCGCACCAGGTTGCCGTGAATGCGCGGGTAGTGCCTGGCCAGGCCGGAGTGGATCTCGATGCGGCTCGCCGTGGTGCCGGGGTCCATCGGTATGGCCTGCAATTGGTGGAGCAGGGTCATGAGCTTCGAACCTTCCCTGAGTGACCGATTATCGGTTACTAGATGCGCATATAGAATAATCTCTCCGTGAGTGACAGGTGGTGTCAAGAGTGGACGCTCACCAGGCGACTCTCGGGCGCCCCCCTCGGGCGCCCCCCTCGCGCGACCCCCTCGCGCGACCCCCTCGCGCGATCAGTTGACACCAGGGACCCGAACAGAGACGCTGTAACCGTTAGCCGAACATAGCAACCGATTATCGGTGAAGGTGAGATCGTGGTTGAGCTTCCATCCCTGAGCGAGCGGCTGCTGGCCAAGGCCGCGTCGGTGACCCGTCCGGACGAGGCCAAGAAGGCGATCAACGACGCGCTCGCCGAACTTGAGCGCGAAGGGGTCGCGCCGGGACTCGACATCGGCGAGACCGCTCCGGACTTCACCCTGCCCAACGCTGTGGGCGACCCGGTGAGGCTGGCCGACCGGCTGGCCGAGGGGCCGGTCGTCCTCACCTTCTACCGCGGGGCATGGTGCCCCTATTGCAATGTCGAACTGCACGCCTACCAGGAGGCGCTGCCCGCCTTTCGTACAGAGAGGGCGCGCGTCGTCGCGGTCAGCCCACAGGCTCCGGACGACTCGCTGGACATGCGAGACAAGCACGGTCTGGAGTTCGACGTCCTCTCCGACCTGGCCCAGCGGGTGCTGACCGACTACAGGGTCCGGTTCGTCTTCCCCGCCGCCGCGGTGCCGTACCTGCTCGACACGACCGCGAAGGCGCTGGCGAAGCAGCAGCCCGGCGGCGGCTGGAGCCTGCCGGTCCCCGCCACCTTCGTCCTCGACCCCGCCGGCGTCGTCCGCGCCAGGCACGTCAGCATGGCCTACCGCACCAGGATGGAGCCGGCCGAGGCGCTGCGGGCCGTCCGCGAGATCAACGAGGCCCGGAGATGAGCGCCATCGCCGAGGTGCGCACGCGCGTCGCCCGGGTGCCGCTCGGGGCGGGCAGGGGCGGCTCCGGCGCCACCCGGGTCGATCTTCTGCTGGTGACCGTCACCGACGACGAAGGCGCCTCGGGGACGGGTTTCACCTACGCGCTCACCGGCGGCGTCGAGGCCGTGCACGCGCTCACCGCCGGGCTCGTGCGCGAGCTGGCACTCGGCACCCGGCTCGACCATTGGCCCGCGACGTGGCAGGAGATCTGGTCGCGGACCCACCGGCTGGGGCGAGGCGTCGCCCTCCCCGCGCTGTCCGCCGTCGACATCGCGGTGTGGGACCTGCGCGCTCGCCGGGCCAGGCAGCCGCTCTACCGCTTCCTCGGCGCGCACCGCGACCGGGTCCCGATCTACGGCAGCGGCCGGGCCACCCACGCGATGAGCGCGGACGAGCTGATCGAAGGCGCCAAGGCCTACGTCGCCGAGGGGTACGGGGCGGTCAAGCTGAGAGTCGGCGCCCGGCCGGCCGAGGAGGACGTGGAGCGCGTCACCGCCGTCCGCGCCGCCCTCGGCGACAGGATACGGATCATGGTCGACTGCAACGAGCGGCTCGACCTGCCGACCGCGCTGTGGCTCGGGCGGAGGCTGGCCGACCTCGGCGTGTACTGGATGGAGGAGCCGCTGGTCTCCGACGACATCGCCGGGCACGCCCAGCTCGCGGAGCGGGCCGGGCTGCCGATCGCGGTCGGCGAGCACCTGCACGGCCGGTTCGAGTTCGCCGCCTACCTGCGGGCGGAGGCCGCCTCGGTGCTGCAGCCGGACGTACCGCTAACCGGCGGGATCACCGAATGGCTGCGCATCGCCGCGATCGCCGAGCCGTTCGGCGCGGTCCTGACACCGCATTTCCTGCCCGAGCTGCACACGCATCTGGCGCTCGCGGTGCCGAACTGCCCCATCGTCGAGCACTTCCCGCTGATCGACGACGTCCTGACGGAGACCATCACGGTCGACGACGGCCACGCCGTGCCCCCCGAACGCCCCGGACACGGCATCCGCTGGGACCCGGACGCTTTGGATCGTTACAACTTCGAGCCTCCTAAGGAGTGACAGTGACAAGAGCATTCGCCTCCACCGCGGACACGGCCGAGAAGGCCGAGACACTGGAGGTCCTCGCCGAGGGCGTCTACGCCCTCACGACCGGCGGCGACCCCAACGTCGGCGCGATCGAGGGCGAGGATTTCCTGGTCTGCTTCGAGGCCCGCGCGACCCCGCTGATGGCGCGGCGCTGGCTCGACCGCCTGCGCGAGCACACCGACAAGCCGGTGCGCTACCTGGTGCTCTCCCACTACCACGCGGTGCGGGTACTGGGCGCCGCCGCGTTCGACGCGGAGATCGTCGTCACGAGCGCCGAGACCCGCCGGCTGATCGGCGAGCGGGGCGCGCAGGACTGGGAGGTGGAGCTCGGCCGGATGCCGCGCCTGTTCGACGGGCACGAGGAGATCCCGGGGCTCACCTGGCCCACGCTCACCTTCGCCGACCGGCTGTCCATCGAGCTCGGCGGCGACCGGGGCACCGTCGAGGTGGGCTTCGCCGGCCGGGGCCACACCTCGGGCGACAACTACGCCTGGCTGCCGAAGCAACGCGTCCTGTTCGCCGGCGACCTGGTGGAGAACGGCTCCGCCGTCTACACCGGCGACGCCTACCACCACGAATGGAGCACCGGCACCCTGGACGCCGTCAAGGCACTGCGACCGGAGATCCTCGTCGGCGGACGCGGCGAGATCGCGCACACCGCCGAGGAGAGTGACGCCGCCGTCGAGAGCACCCGCGACTTCCTGACCACGCTGATGCGCGCGGTCGGCGAGGTCCGCGACCGGGGCGGCTCGCGCCGGGACGCCTACCAGGCCGCGCGTGAGGCGCTGCTGCCCGTCTACGGCGGCATGCCGGTCTTCGAGCACGCGATGGTCTTCGACACCCAGCGGGTGTGGGAGGAGCTGGCCGGCGAGCCGCCCGCCATCTGGACGACGGACCGCGACCACCTCGTCTGGGACGAGCTCACCGCCTAAGGGAGTCGAGACCATGGTCTTCTATCGCAGCGCGGGCGAGATCCCGCGCAAACGCCACACCCGCTTCACCGGCCCGGACGGCGCCCTGCTGCACGAGGAGATGCAGGGCGAGGAGGGGTTCAGCTGGACGCAGTCCTTCCTCTACCACCGCCGGGCGCCAACGGTGATCACGTCCGCGGTGAGCGTCGAGCCTCCCGACGAGGGGCTCGCCGACAACATTCCGCTCCTGCCCCGCCATCTGCGCACCCAGGACCTGAAGCCGGGCGGCGACCCGGCGCTCGACCGGCACGTCCTGTTGGGCAACGGCCAGGTGCGCGTGTCCTCGGTGTGCGCGGACCGCGACAGCGTCCTGTACCGTAACGCGACCGGCGACGAGCTGGTGTTCGTCGAGTCCGGCTCGGGCGTCCTGGAGTCGGCCTACGGGAATCTGGCCGTGACCGGCGGGGACTACGTGCTCATCCCCACCTCCACCACGCATCGCTGGGTGCTCGGCGGGCCGGAGCTGCGCCTGCTGGTGATCGCCGCGGCCGACGGCGGGCACATCCGCCCGCCCAGACGGTTCCTGTCCCCGATCGGCCAGTTCCTGGACGGCTCCCCGTACAACGAGCGCGACCTGCGCGCCCCGTCCGAACCGCTCCCGGAGCGTTCGGGGGAGGCCGAGGTCTTCGTCCGCCATCGCGGCGGCATGACCCGCTACACCTACGCCCATCATCCGTTCGACGTGGTGGGCTGGGACGGCTACAACTACCCGTACGCACTGTCCATCAAGGACTACACACCCTCGACGGGCGCGTTGCACCTGCCGCCGCCGACCTACATCACTTTCGAGGGCCCCGGATTCGTCATCTGCTCGTTCGTGCCGCGCCTCTTCGACTATCACCCGGACGCGGTGAAGGTGCCCTACAACCATGCAAACGTGGACTCCGACGAGGTGTTGTTCTACTACGACGGCGACTTCATGAGCCGCACGGGCAGCGGGATCGGCCAGGGTTCGCTGTCCCTGCATCCCGCGGGCTACATCCACGGCCCGCAGCCCGGCAGCGCGGAGAAGAGCCGGAACGTGACCCGCACGGAGGAGTACGCGGTCATGCTCGACACCTTCCGTCCGCTGCGCCTGGGCGCCGCCGCGGCCGAGATCGAGGACGGTGACTACGCCTGGAGCTGGGCACGCGGGGAGGGCATCGACGTCGACGCCTGACGGACCCCCACCGCGAAACGCTCGGCCGGGACGTCCCGGCCGAGCGTTTCGCCTTCGGGCGTCAGCTGATATCGGAGATGGCGTCCCGGTGCCGGGGGTGTGCGCGGACTCCCGCGCCTTCGGGTGCGCTGGGGCCGACCTCCGTCGTGGGCCGGGCCCGCTCCCGCAGGACGGTGATGCACGCGAAGCTGATCAGCGCGAGGACTCCGAGATAGCCGCCGATCCACAGGGAGGAGCCGGTCGTGCCATAAAGCCAGGCCGCGATGAACGGTGCGAAGCCGCCACCGAAAACGGCTCCCAGTTGATATCCGAGTGAAGCGCCGCTATAGCGGACATCGGCGTCGAAGAGTTCCGCGAAGAGAGCGGCCTGCGGTCCATATGTCGCGGACAGCCCGAGCGCGGTGACGACGACCGCGACGACCATCAGCGGAATGGACGCGGTGTCCAGCAGAAGGAAGAACGGTATCGACCAGACGAGGAGGATGATCCCGCCGCCGGTGAACACGGCGCGCCTGCCGATCTGGTCGGACAGGGCGGAGAAGAGCGGAAGGGTGACCAGCCACACGGCGCTCGCGATGAGCACCAGAGTGAGCATGGTGTTCTGGCTCAGCTTCAGCGTCTTCGTACCGTAGCTGAGCATGTAGACGATCATGATATAGCCGATGGCGTTGTTGGCGAGGAAGGTCCCGCCGGCCAGCAGCAGCTGCCGTGGATTACGCTTGATCACCGAAAGCAGGGGATTGCGGCGCACGCCTTGGGACCGCCGGGCGGCGAACTCCGCCGTTTCGCCGATCTTGGCTCGGATGAGCATGCCCGCCACCACGAGCACGATGCTCCCCAGGAACGGAAGCCGCCAAGCCCAGTCGATGAACGCCTGTTTTCCCGCCGTGGCGAGAATGATCAGGAAGACCGAGTTGGAGAGGATCACTCCGGCCGGCACTCCCATCTGCGGAAAGCTTCCGTAGAAGCCGCGCTTGCCGGGTGGTGCGTTCTCCACCGCGAGCAGGACCGCGCCGCCCCATTCGCCGCCGACGCCGAAGCCCTGCAGGAACCGCAGAAGCACGAGCATGATCGGCGCCCACAGCCCGATCCGGTCGTAGGTGGGCAGCAGGCCGATGGCGAACGTGGCGCCGCCCATCAGCAGCAGCGAGAGAACCAGCATGGACTTGCGGCCGGCGCGGTCGCCGAAGTGGCCCATCAGCGCACCGCCCAGCGGCCGCGCGAGGAAGCCGACCGCCAGGGTGCTGAACGCCGCGAGCGTGCCGGCGAAGTCGGACGCGCCGGGGAAGAACTGGGGCGCGAACACCAGCACCGCCGCGGTGCCGTAGATGAAGAAGTCGTACCACTCGATCGCCGTGCCGACGAGGCTGGCGAGCGCGACCCGCCGGAGGCCGGGGGGTGGAGGTGGGGTGGGGACTGTCATGGCGCCGCCCTTCCGCGAGGTCTTGACCGATAATCGGTTTCAGAGACCGGATAGCGAGAGCATGCATGGTGACGCCGACCACTGTCAACGGCGAGTACGCATCCCGGCGAGCGCGGGCGCGGCGATCCGCGCGGGCACGGCGGTACAGCTAAGGGCAGGTGTGAGCGGGTCGAGCGCAACACCCGGACGAGCGCAACACCCGGATGCACGGACGCCTGAACGCGCGGGCGTCCGGATGGGCGGGCGTCCGGATGGGCGGGCGTCCGGATGGGCGGGCGTCCGGATGGGCGGTACACCCGGCGATTCAGTGCACTCGATGATCAGTACACCAGGGGTGTGATCAGTACAGGGCGCGGCCGATGCGACTCGCCAGTGCGACGACCTCGCGGGCCAGCAGGTCGTCGTCGTGGGTCTCGTGCGCCGGGACGATCAGCCCGACACTGGCCTCGGTCTCGTCGGCGATCCTGATCGGCGCGGCGATGCCGGTGAAGTTCGGCACCAGCTTGCCGGTGGTCTTGGCGAACCCGCGGGCACGGGCCTCGGCGATCTCGGGGTCCTCCCCGTCGGCCGGCGGCCTGCCGGCGAGGATGGCCTGGCCGGAGGCGGCCAGCGCCATGGGATGCCGGGAGCCCGGCCGGATGCCGACGTGGAAGGCGGCGTTGCGGGGTTCGACCGAGGCCAGCGCGACCGCGTCGGCTCCGTCGGCGATGTGCAGGACGGCGGTCAGGCCGAGGCGTTCGGCGGCGGCGGCGAGCTCGGGCCCCGCGACGACCAGCAGGTTGTTCGACACCCGCCGGGCGAGGCTGACCAGCGTGGTGCCCAGCACGTACCGGCCGTCACGGCGCTTGCCGACGTACCCGCGGTTGAGCAGGGTGGTCAGCAGGCGGGCGACGATCGAGCGGTGCACGCCGAGGGCTGCGGCGACGTCGGTGACCGTGAGGCCGTCGTGAGCGTCCGCGAGCGCTTCGAGCACCCGGAGGCCGCGATCGAGCGTCTGTGCGACCTCTACGGGCTTGCCGGCCCGTGTGTTCATGCGCCCCACGTCCCGTTCGTCACGTCACCGATTATCGCACATGGCATTCGATTGACGCAAAAGGCGCCGTTGGGGGGTTGACATTCAGCCACCAAGCGTGAGGATTGCTCTATATGCGATTTACGTAACCGATAATCGGTAATTGGAGGACAGGTGTCGGCAACCGAAAGCCCGGTCGTCATCGTCGGAGCCGGACCCGTGGGGATGACCACGGCACTGTTGCTGGCCGAGCAGGGCGTCCGGAGCACCGTCCTGGAGCGCCGTACCACCCCCAGTTGCGGGCAGTCCCGCGCGGTGACCGTCCAGCGCGACATCCTGTCCCTCCTTGACAGGCTCGGGGTGGTGGCGGAGATTCTGCGGGACGGTGCGGGCTGGTCGCTGGGCCGGACCTACTACCGCGAGCGCGAACTGCTCCAGCTCCGGTTCCCCACCACGGAGGGCGAGCTCTATCCGCCCTTCGTGAACTTCCCGCAGTTCCGCACCGAGGAGTTGCTCCACGCCCGGGCGGAGGCATGCGGCCTGGTGCGGTTCCGGCATGGACGTACGGTCACCTCGGTCGACGACGGGGGCGGCGAGGTGGTGGTCCACGCCGACGGGCCGGACGGCGCGGAGACCCACCGGGCCTCGTACGTCATCGCGGCCGACGGGGTCGGCAGCCGGATCCGCGGCGCGCTCGGCATCGCCTCTTCCGGCTGGCAGACCGAAGGGCGCTTCCTGGTCTGCGACTTCGCCGCCGACCTTCCCTTCAGCCGGGAGCGGCGGCTGTGGTTCGACCCGCCCTTCCACCCCGGCCGGATCGTCCTCATGCACAGCTTCGGCGCGGGGCGCTGGCGCGTCGACTGGCAGATCGAACCGGACGCCGACGAGAACGACTACCTGTCCCGGCTGGACGACCTGCTGCGGGGTGTCATCGGCGACCACGAGACGCGGATCCTGCGCGCCAACACCTACACCTTCCAGCAGCGCTGCGCCGACCGCTTCAGCAGGGGCCGGGTGTTCCTGGCCGGTGACGCCGCACATGTGGTCTCCCCGTTCGGCGCCAGGGGGATGAACAGCGGGATGGAGGACGCGGAGAACCTCGCCTGGAAACTGGGCTTCGTCCTCACCGACCGCGCCGACGCCGGGTTGCTGGACACCTATGACCTGGAGCGCCGGGCCGCGGCCGAACACCACGTCGCGGTCACCGGAGCCACGATGCGGTTCATGACGCCCGCGTCCGCCGGGGGCGTCGCCCACCGGAACACGGTCCTCGCCGCCGCGGCGGCCGACCCGGCGCGCCACCGCGAGGTGGACAGCGGAAACCTCTACGAGCCGTTCCCCTACGTCGGCTCCCCGCTGACCGTCACCGGCGGCGGTGCGGGCACGCTGATCCCCGACGGGCCCGCGGGCGCGACCACG
>JBOHBY010001113.1:0-3236 GCA_050698635.1 Spirillospora sp. | reverse complement strand
CTGCGGACGTGACCGTCCGACAGGGCGCCGCCGAGCGCGCCGATGAACCAGGACGCGGCGGCGACGCCGTACCAGCGCCAGGACGCGCGCCAGACGCCGACCGGGGCCGCGTCGGCGGGGACACCGTCCGGCGACCGGGACGGCAGGCGGGCCGACAGCAGCAGCGAGATCGCGGCGGCGCCCGCGGCGCCGACCTCCGCCCATTCGATGAAGGCCCGGCCGCCCCAGCCGAGCAGCGAGCCGGTGGCGTACAGCACACCGACGACCGCGGCCATGGCGACCGGCAGCGCACGCGGCGGCACCCGCCTGGCGTAATCGCCGCTCATCGCGCCGTGTCCCTTCCTGCCCCGGTGGAGCGTTCGATCCCCGCACGCGTCCGCGCGCGCCAGGGAGATGTCGGGTTCACGACCCTCACCGCACGGATAACGGCCGGAAGGTCATGAATCGTGCCCCGCGCGGGAGTCGGCGCGGGCCGGGAGCGAACCACACCGGCTTCGCCCGCCGGAGATCAGCGACGTTGCTGCAGTACGGGATCACCGTGACGCTCAATGTACGTTCGGTAGGTCACGGAGCGATTGAGGCTGAGCGTCCTCCCGGCGACAAACGACCTCGTCGAATCGCGGTTTGGGACGTCCGAAAGCCGATCATTCCCGGAGCTACGGCCCCGCCGGTATTACGCTGAGTGACCGCGTTCCGGTGATCGGGAGCCGGTGATCGGGGGCGAGCGGGAACGGCATGTCCTTCGGATCCGTACTACCTGCGGGAGGCGCTCATGCGACTGCACACGATCGTCCTGGCCACCGCCGCGGTGCTCCCCGCGGTACTGCTCGCGGCCTGCTCGTCGGACTCGCCGAAGGAGGGCGGCTCGCGCACGCCGCCGCCCCTGACCACCTCGACCACCCCGAAGACGGGCGCGCCGGGCAAGGCGCGGAACGTCGCGACCGGGTTGAAGGTGCCGTGGGCGATCGCGTTCCTGCCCGGTGGCGACGCGCTCGTGACCGAACGCGACACCGCCAACCTCGTGCGGGTCAGCCCGTCCGGCGAGTGGGAGCAGGTCGGCAAGGTGCCCGGGGTCGAGCCCGGCGGCGAAGGCGGGCTGATGGGCGTCGCCGTCTCCCCCACCTACGCCACCGACCACCTCATCTACCTGTACTTCACTGCGGCGTCGGACAACCGTGTCGTGCGCGTCACGTTCGACGGGCGCCTCACCGCCGCGCCGCAGCCCATCATCACCGGCATCCCGAAGGGCTCCAACCACAACGGCGGACGGCTCGCGTTCGGCCCCGACAAGATGCTCTACATCACCACTGGCGAGACCGGCGAAGAGGGCCTCTCCCAAGACAAGGACTCCCTCGGCGGCAAAATCCTCCGCGTCACGCCCGACGGGAAGCCCGCGCCAGGAAACCCGTTCGGAAACCGCGTATGGACGTACGGGCACCGCAACGTCCAAGGCCTCGCCTGGGACGACAAGGGCCGCCTCTTCGCCACCGAGTTCGGCCAGAACCGCTTCGACGAGGTCAACCGCATCGAGAAGGGCGAGAACTACGGCTGGCCCGACGTCGAAGGGGTCGGCGACCGCGACGGGTTCACCGACCCCCTCCTCACCTGGATGACCGGCGAGGCGTCACCGTCCGGCCTCGCCTACGCGGGCGGGTCGCTCTGGGCGGCCGCGCTCGGCGGCAGGCGCCTCTGGCAGATCCCGCTCGACGACGGCAGAACAGGACGCCCCGTCGCCCGGTACACCGACGAGTACGGCCGGCTGCGCGCCGCCGTCCCGGCCCCCGACGGCTCGCTGTGGATCACCACCAGCAACCACGACGGCCGCGGCGACCCGTCCCGCGACGACGACCGCGTCATCAGCGTCCCCGTCCGTTGAGCGTCAGGACGCGCCGAGCTTCTCCAGGATCAGCTCACGGGCGCGTCCCGCGTCGGCCTGGCCGCGGGTCGCCTTCATGACCGCGCCGACCAGCGCACCGGCGGCGGCGACCTTCCCGGCGCGGACCTTGTCGGCCACGGCGGCGTTGTCGGCGATCACCTGGTCGACGACGGACGCGAGCTCCCCCTCGTCGCTGACGACCTTGAGCCCGCGCGCGGCGACGACCTCGTCCGGAGTGCCCTCTCCGGCGAGGACGCCCTCGAAGACCTTGCGGGCCAGCTTGTCGTTCAGCTCCCCCGCGGTGATCATCGCCTGGACGCGGGCGACCTGCTCCGGCGTGACGGGCAGCTCGGCCAGCTCGACGCCCTGCTCGGTGGCGTGCCGCGACAGCTGGTTCATCCACCACTTCCGCGCGGACGTCGCGTCGCCGCCGTGCGCGATCGTCGCCTCGATCAGGTCGACGGCACCGGCGTTGACGACGTCGCGCAGCTCCAGGTCGGACAGGCCCCACTCGCCCTGGATGCGCCTCCGGCGCGCGGCCGGGAGCTCGGGCAGCGTGGCGCGCAGCTCCGCCACCCACGCGCGGGACGGCGCCATCGGCAGCAGGTCGGGCTCGGGGAAGTAGCGGTAGTCCTGCGCCTCCTCCTTGCTGCGCCCGCTGGTCGTGCGGCCCGTGTCCTCGTGGAAGTGGCGCGTCTCCTGGACGATGCGTCCACCCTCCGCCAGCACGCCCGCCTGCCGCTCGATCTCCGACCGGACGGCCCGCTCCACCGAACGCAGCGAGTTCACGTTCTTCGTCTCGCTGCGCGTACCCCACTCGGACGCGCCGCGCGGCATGAGCGACACGTTCACGTCGCAGCGCATCGAGCCCTGCTCCATGCGCACGTCCGACACGCCCAGCGACCGGACCAGCTCGCGCAGCTCCGTCGCGTAGGCGCGGGCCACCAGCGGCGCCTTGTCACCGGTCGCGGCGATCGGCCGGGTCACGATCTCGACCAGCGGGATGCCCGCCCGGTTGTAGTCGACCAGCGAGTACTCGGCGCCGTGGATGCGCCCGGTCGAGCCGCCGACGTGCAGCGACTTGCCGGTGTCCTCCTCCATGTGGACGCGCTCGATCTCGATCCGGTAGGTGTCGCCGTCGACGTCGACGTCCAGGTGGCCGTCCACGCACAGCGGCTCGTCGTACTGCGAGATCTGGAAGTTCTTCGGCATGTCCGGATAGAAGTAGTTCTTCCGCGCGAACCGGCACCACTCCGCGATGGAGCAGTTCAGCGCGAGGCCGATCTTGATCGTGTACTCGATCGCCGCCGCGTTGGCCACCGGCAGCGACCCGGGCAGTCCCAGACAGACCGGGCAGACC
>JBOHBY010001112.1:0-1594 GCA_050698635.1 Spirillospora sp. | reverse complement strand
ACTCGGCGGCGACGCGCAGCGGAGCGGACGGGGCCTGCGGACGCTCGGCCGACCGCGCCTGCTGCGCGGCCTGCCCCTGCTGAGCCTGTCCCGCCTGGGCCAGGTCGAGACGCTGCTCGCGGATCATCTCCAGGAGCTCCAGATCCTCCGGGGAGACCAGCGCGGCCATCACCCGGCCCCGCCGCGTCAGCTTGACCGGCTCGCCGGTGTAGGCGACCCGGTTCACCAGGTCCGCGAACTGAGCACGTGCTTCGGTTACCGGAACATCCACGTTTTTCATCGTATAGCGAAACCCCCGGTACTCCCCTGGCCGCCGCCTGCCCCCCACGCTAGCGTGCGGTGTACGGAGCGTACGTAATGTACAGATCGAGGAGGGGCCCGTGAACGGCGGACCGGAGCGGCAGGACGGCGGACGGCGGGCGGAGACGTTCGTGGGCAGGACGTGGGCCACGGTGACGGAGGCACCCCAGCTGGCGGAGGCACAGCTGTTCGAGCGGCTCCTCGCGCAGCGGATCGTGTTCCTCGGCACCGAGATCGACGACAGCGTCGCCAACCGGACCAACGGGCAGCTGCTGCTCCTGGCCGCGCAGGACGCCCGGCGCGACATCACGATCTACATCAACTCGCCCGGCGGCGTCGTCGACGCCGGGATGGCGATCTACGACATGATGCAGTTCGTCCCGAACGACATATCCACGGTCGCGATGGGCATGGCCGCGTCCATGGGACAGACGCTGCTGTGCGCGGGGACGCCGGGCAAGCGGTACGCGCTGCGGCACGCGCGGGTGATGATGCACCAGCCGCACGGCGGGATCGGCGGCACCGCGTCCGACATCAAGATCCAGGCCGAGCAGTCGCTGTACCTCAAGCGGACCCTGGCCGAGCGGACGGCGTTCCACACCGGCCAGCCGCTGGAACGGATCCAGGCCGACGGCGACCGGGACGCGTGGTTCACAGCCGAGCAGGCCCGCGACTACGGTTTCGTCGACCACGTCATCGACAGCACCGACCGGGTGGGCACATGACACGGACGGAACGACGCTACCTCGTCCCCGAGTTCGAGGAGCAGACGACCTACGGGCGCAAGCACACCGACCCCTACAACAAGCTGTTCGAGGACCGGATCGTGTTCCTCGGCGCGCCGGTGGACGACGTCAGCGCCAACGACGTCACCGCGCAGCTGCTGGCACTGGAGGGCATCGACCCCGACCGGCCCATCGCCCTGTACATCAACCCCCCCGGCGGCTCGCTCACGGCGATGCTGGCGATCTGCGACACGATGCGCTACGTCAGGCCGCCGATCGAGACGACGTGCGTCGGGCAGGCCGGGTCCGCCGCGGCGGTCCTGCTGGCGGCCGGTTCGCCGGGCCGGCGGGCCGCCCTCACCGGGGCGCGGATCCTGCTGCACGAGCCGGCGATCGAGGTGTCCCGCGGCTACACCACCGACCTGGACATCCAGGCCCGCGAGGTGCTGCGGCTGCGCGCGCAGACCGAGGCGATCGTGGCGGAGGCGACCGGGCACGACGCCGAGACCGTCCGCCGCGACCTGGACCGGGCGCGCTTCTTCACCGCCGCCGAGGCCAAGGACTACGGG
>JBOHBY010001111.1:0-2217 GCA_050698635.1 Spirillospora sp. | reverse complement strand
TGCAGCGGCAGGCGCGGGCCGCGGGATCCGACGAGGCGTCCCGACAGCGGGCCGAACACGGCGGTCATCGCGGCCATCGGCAGCAGGTACAGCCCGGCCTCCAGCGCGGACATCCCGCGGACGTTCTGCAGGTAGAGCGTGTTGAGGAAGAGGAATCCGCCGAACGCCGCGAACCCGCTGATCGCGATCAGGACGGCGCCCGACAGCGGGACGCTGCGGAAGAACCGCAGGTCGATCAGCGGTTCGTGGGTGCGGAACGCGTGCCGGACGAACCCGGCGAGCGCCGCGGCGGAGGCGAGGGCGGTGCCGTAGACGACGGGGTCGGCGAAGCCGCGTCCGGGCGCCTCGATGATCGCGTACGTCAGCGTCCCGAGGAAGGCGATCAGCAGGACCTGCCCGCCGGGGTCGGGACGGCGGGGCCGCGCCGCGCGGGACTCGGGCACGAACAGCGCGGTGAGCGTGAACGCGGCCAGCCCGATCGGCACGTTCAGCCAGAAGATCGAGCGCCAGCCGACGGACTCGACCAGCAGCCCGCCGACGAGCGGCCCGAGGGCCATGCTCAGCCCGACGGTACCGGCCCAGACGCCGATGGCGCGGGCCCGCTCGCGCGGCTCGGTGAACACGTTGGTGATGATCGACATCGCGACGGGGTTGAGCATCGACCCGCCGACCGCCTGCACGACACGGGCGGCGACGAGCCAGCCGAGGGACGGCGCGAGGCTGCACAGCACGGACCCGGTGACGAACAGCGCGAGCCCGGTCTGGAACACCCGGCGGCGGCCGAGCCGGTCGGCGGTCGCCCCGGAGAAGATGAACAGCGAGGCCAGGACGATCAGGTAGGCGTCGATCGTCCACTGGAGGCCGGACAGCGAGCTCTGGAACTCGGCCTGCAGCGACGGGAGCGCGACGTTCAGGACCGTGTTGTCGAGGTTGATGATGAACAGGCTCATGCAGCAGATGAGCAGCACCGCGAGCCGGCGCCGGGGGCTGAGCTCGGGCATGCGGCGCCTCCAATCGTTATACCTCTACAACGATTGGAATGATACAACCATTCCGGGCGTGCTCAGCGCGGGGCCGAAGCCGAAGCCGGGTCCGGGTCCGGGTCCGGGGCCGGGACCTCGCGCCCGGCGGATAGGACCTTGCGCCGCGCGGCCGGGACGACGAGCGGCGTCCCCGTCTCCGGGCAGTCGATCACCCTGCACGGGAGCTTGAACACGTCCTCGACCAGCTCGGACGTCACCACCGCGCACGGGTCGCCCTCGGCGACGATCCGTCCCTCGCGCATCGCGATCAGGTGCGTGGCGTACCGGGCGGCGTGGTTGAGGTCGTGCAGGACGGCCACGACCGTGCGCCCCTCCTCGTGCAGCCGCGCGCACAGGTCGAGGACCTCGATCTGGTGCGCGATGTCGAGATAGGTCGTCGGCTCGTCCAGCAGGAGCAGCGGCGTCTGCTGGGCGAGGACCATCGCGATCCAGACGCGCTGCCGCTGGCCGCCGGACAGCTCGTCGACGGCCCGTCCGGCGAGGTCGGCGACGCCGGTGGCGGCCATCGACCCGGCGACGACCCGCTCGTCCTCCGCCGACCACTGGCGCAGCAGGCTCTGGTGCGGGTACCGGCCGCGCGCGACCAGGTCGGCGACGGTGATGCCCTCGGGCGCGATCGACGACTGCGGCAGGAGCCCGAGCGTCCGCGCCAGCTTCTTCGCGGGCCAGCTCGCGATGGGCCGCCCGTCCAGCACGACCGTCCCGGCGGACGGTTTCAGAATCCGCGCCAGTGCCCGGAGCAGCGTCGACTTTCCGCACGCGTTCGGGCCCACGATCACGGTGAACGACCCGTCCGGGACGGCCACGTCCAGTTCCTCGGTGATGATGCGCTTGTCGTAGCCGAGGGTGAGTCCCGTGCCGGTGAGCCGTGTCATCAGATCCGTCCCGTCTTGCGTTCGGTCACGAGCAGCCAGACCAGGTAGCCGCCGCCGAGGAGCCCGGTCACCACGCCGACCGGGAGCTGGTGCCCGGGGAAGGCGCGCTGCGCGACCCAGTCGGCGGCGACGAGCAGCGCCGCGCCCATGCAGGTCGCGGGCAGCAGGTTGGGCCCGGTCGTGCGGGTGAGGCGCCGGGCGAGCTGCGGCGCGGTCAGCGCGACGAACGCGACCGGCCCGACCGCCGCCGCGGCGAGCGAGGTCAGCAGCACCGCCGCCGCCAGCATGATCAGCCGGAC
>JBOHBY010001110.1:0-4416 GCA_050698635.1 Spirillospora sp. | reverse complement strand
CCGCGCCCGAGGAGAGGTCGCCGCCCTGGCCGCACAGCACGATCGCGGTCACGCCGGGATCGGCGCCAAGGCGGGCAACCGCCTCGGCCAGCAGCGTCGCCGTCGCGGAGTCGATGGCGTTGCGCCTGCGCGGACGGCGGATCTCGACCAGCCCGACCGTGCCGGTCACGTCGGTGCGCAGCGTTTCGGCACTCACACGCTTCTCCTCCAGGTCAGGCGGCGGTGCGGCCGATCGTACCTACGCGAAATCCTCAGCCGAAGGGACGGCCTTCCGGTGGACGACACCAACACCGCAGCGGACGACCGGGCGGGCAGGGGCGCGGAGGCGGCCGTCCGGGCAGCAGGATCCGCGTTGCGCGCGGCTGGGCTGCCGCTTTCCGAGGACGAGATCGTCCGGCTCGCCACGGGCTACCACACGCTGCGCGCGAAGGCCGACGCGCTGTGGGCCCTCGGCCTGCGCGACGACCCGCCGATCGACCCCGTCGCCATGACGCGGACCGCCGCGCTACCAGGCGAAGGCGCGAGCCCATGACGACCCAGGCCTTGCCGCTCACCATCGAGGACGCCGCCGCGGCCCTGCGCACCGGCGCGACGACCTCGACGGCCCTGACCCGGACGGTGCTCGACCGCATCGCCATGCTCGACCCCGCGCTGGGCGCCTACGTCACCGTCACCGAGGATGAGGCGCTCGCCGCGGCCGCCACCGCCGACGCGGACTTCGCGCGCGGACGCGACAGGTCGCCGCTCCAGGGCGTCCCGCTGGTGGTCAAGGACCTCATCGCCACCCGGGACGCGCCCACACGCGCCAACAGCGAGGTCATCGACCCTGGCTGGGGCGACGGCGACGACGCACCGGCGGTGGCGCGGCTGCGGGAGGCGGGGAGCGTCCTGCTCGGCAAGTCCACGACGAACGAGTTCGCGTGCGGCCTGCCCGACCGCACGGCCCGCTTCCCGTTCCCGCGCAACCCGTGGAACCCCGAGCACACGCCGATGGGCTCCAGCTCGGGAACGGCGATCGCGGTCAGCGCCGGGCTCGCCCTCGGCGGGCTGGGCACCGACACGGGCGGCTCGGTGCGCGGCCCCGCCGGGGCGAACGGCTGCACCGGGCTGAAGGTCACCTTCGGACGGGTGCCGAAGAACGGCGTCGTCCCGTGCGCGTTCACCCTCGACACCGTCGGCCCGATGGCCCGCAGCGCCTACGACTGCGCGCTGATCCTCGACGCGATCGCCGGCCACGACCCGCGCGACCCGTACTCCTCACCGGTCCCGCCCGGCCACTACGCCGAGGGTGCGCGGGACGGCGGGGTCGAGGCGCTGCGCGTCGGGGTGCCGACCCTGTACTTCCTGGACTCGCCGCTGCTGGACGGAGAGGTCCGCACCGCCGTGCTGCGCGCGGCGGACGAGCTGGCGGGGGCCGGCGCGATCCTCACCTACGTCGTCGTGCCGCACGCGCAGGAGGCGAACGACGCCAACAACATCACGTTCCTCTCCGAGGCGTTCGCCTACCACCGCAAGAACCTGGCCAACCGGTGGGACGACTACGGGAGGACGACCCGCGAGCTGCTCGCGCGGGCGGCGTTCTTCACCGGCGCCGACTACGTCCAGGCGCAGCGGGTCAGGGCACTGTTCCGGCGGGGCCTGGCGGACGTGTTCGCGAAGGTCGACGTGCTCCTCACGCCGGTGTCGTTCACGGCCGCCCCGCCGATCGCGACGGCGGACCTGGCGGCGGCGCTGTTCCGGCCGGGTTTCCACGGCCCGTGGAACGCCTCGGGCCTGCCGTCGGTCGCCGTTCCCTGCGGGTTCACGGAGGCGGGGCTGCCGCTGTCGTTCCAGGTGGTCGGACGTCCGTTCGCCGAGAGCACGGTACTGCGCGTCGCCGACACCTACCAGCGGCATACCGGCTGGCATCTGAAGGTGCCGCCCGCCGCACGCGACGGCGTCGCCCACCCCAGCTTCGCCGACCCGGACGCCGCTCACCAGACGGGTGCACACCGGGGGTTCGCAGGGTCTTCGCCCACCCCACAAGAAGGAGCAGGATGACATGTCTTCCCAGAGAACGCACGCCAGCGGCGGCAGGCGGGACCGGCAGGGCCAGCGGGGCCGGCGCGACCGGATAGCGGCGGCGCTCACGGTCGCCGTGGCCGTCGCGGCCGTCACGGCCGCCTGCGGCTCGGACTCCGACTCGGGCGGCGGCTCGGACACCCTGGTCATCGCCGGCTGGGGCGGGTCGTTCACCGCCGCGAACAAGGAGTTCTTCTACGACCAGTTCCAGAAGGACACTGGGATCAAGGTGACCATCGCCACGCCGGGCGGCGGCTTCGCGGCCAAGGTCGCCGCGCAGCGCGCCGGCAACAACATCGAGTGGGACCTGCTGGAGGCGCCCGGCGGCGACACCTCCAAGCTCGTCCTGGACGGCAACCTGGAGAAGTTCCCCGACCCGCTGGTCAAGGAGATCACGCCGCTCGTGGCCGACGGCGCGATCAGGCCGGGCCCGTCGGAGCCGTACTACCTCGACCACGGCGGCACGGTGAACCTGATCGGCTGCAACACCAAGCTGGTCAAGAAGTGCCCGACGAACCCGCGCGAGTTCTGGGACGTGAAGAACTTCCCCGGCACGCGGGGCATCACGGCCAACAACCCGATCTTCACCAGCCTGTTCGCGCTGGCGGGCGACGGCGTCCAGCCGCAGCAGTACTTCCCCGTCGACGTGGACCGTGCCATGAACGCGCTCAAGCGGATCAAGCCGAACGTGCAGGTCTGGTCGACGAGCCCCGCGCAGATGCAGCAGGCCGTCGTGGACGGCGAGGTCGCGATCATGCAGGCGCCCAACACCGTCCTGGTGTCGGCGATGAAGCAGGTCCCCCAGCTGAAGCTCTACTGGGACGGCGGCCTGCTCTTCGACGAGGGCTGGTGCGTGCCCAAGGGCGCGAAGAACAAGGAGGCCGCGTTCACGTTCGTCAAGTGGTACGCCGAGCACCGCGAGGCCCAGGCCAAGTTCACCGAGAAGATCTACAGCGGCACGGGCGGGCGCGACATGCAGAAGTACCTGTCGCCCGAGGCGGTCAAGAACCTGCCCATCAACAAGACCGGCGTCACCCTCGTCGACGGCAAGGCGGGGGCCAGGCAGCAGCAGGAACTCGGCAAGGCGCTGCGGGAGATCCTCGTCGGCTGAAGGCAGGTGTGCCTGCGGCCGAGCAGCCGAGCCGCCGGCACACCGCTCCCTGCACACCACGCACGGATGGGAGATGACCAGGAGATGAGCACATGTTTCGGATGACGCGCCGACCACGCGGAAGGGGATGGCAGTCCACGTTCTCCGGCCTGACCGGGCTGGGGTTGATCGCGCCGTTCCTCGTCGTCGCCGGCGTGTTCATCGTCTACCCGTTCGTCGAACTGCTGCGGACGGCGTTCGGCGAGCCGAACGGGTTCGGGAACGTCGGCGACTTCTTCGAGAGCCCGGCGGCGCGCCGCACGCTCTGGACGACCTGCTTCACCTCGCTGATCGTCACCGTGATCGTGGTGGCGGCCGGTGCGGTGCTGGCCTGGTCGCTGCGCACGACGAAGAGCCGGCTGACCCGGATGGTGATCGCGCTGGCCGTGTTCATGCCGCTCTGGATGGGGGCGGTGATGAAGATCTACGTCTTCACCGTCCTGCTGGAGCGGTTCGGGGTCGTCAACCGGACCCTGACGTCGCTGGGGATCATCGACGAGCCGATGCAGCTGCTGCGCACCCAGTTCGCGGTCGTGGCCGGGATGACGTACCAGATGCTGCCGTACGCGGTGCTGCCGCTGTACGCGGTCTACGTCACCATCGACCTGAACCTCGTCCAGGCCGCCGAGAGCATGGGCGCCTCGCGGATGCGGGCGCTGCGCGACGTCGTCGCGCCGCTGGCGCTGCCGGGGCTGCTGGCCTCGACGGTGATCGTCTACGTGATCTGCGTCGGGTACTACCTGACGCCGGTCCTGCTCGGCGGCGCCACGGCGCCGTTCACGGCGAGTCTCATCGCCGACGACATCTTCAACCTGTTCGAACCGGCGCAGGCCGCGGTCGCCTCGGTGCTGCTGCTGGTCGTCGCGGGCCTGGTCATCCTCGGCGGGCTCCGCCTGGTGGGCAGGGAACGGCTGCGGAGGGCCCTGGGATGACGACCGAGACCCTGACCTCGCACGCCCCGCCCGAGGGGACCGCGCCGCGGGCCGTCCGCGACACGGCCGGGCGCCGGGCCCTCGCCCGCGGCATGAAGGCCGCCGACCTGGTGGTGCGCACGGCGGCGGTGCTGTTCCTCGGCGTGCCGATCCTGTGCGTCGTCGTGCTGTCGTTCTCCAACGCCGAGGTGCTGCAGTTCCCGCCCGAGTCGTGGGGGCTGCGCCAGTACCGGTCGTTCTTCGGCTCGGACGCCTGGATCGACGCGATGGTGC
>JBOHBY010001109.1:0-5418 GCA_050698635.1 Spirillospora sp. | reverse complement strand
GACGCGGACGGCGACGCGCATCGGGGCTGGGCCGAGGGCGCTTGCGCCGCGCTCGCGCCGTATGCGCTTCCGGGCGGTTACGCCAACCTGCTCGGGCCGGACGACACCGAGCAGATCGCGCACGCGTTCGGCGCCAACACCGCCCGGCTCCTGTCGATCAAGTCCGCGCTGGACCCGGACGGTGTGTTCTGCGCCATCCCCCTTCCCGTGGACGGCGGCGAGGGGTGAAGGCGCTGGTCAGCGAGGGTTCTGGGTGGCGACGATGGTGGCGTAGGCGGCGGTGAGGCGTTCGGTGGCGGTGGGGCCCGGGGCCGCGGGGCGTGGGATGCCGAGGTGGCGTTCGCGTAGTTCGGCCATCAGGTCGTCCCAGAGTTCGGGTCCGGCCGCCTCCATGTACTCGGCGCCCGCGCGCAGTTCGGGGCTGGTGGGACGGTGCCGCGAACCCCAGGCGCCGAGGTGCACGATGATCGGGACGAGAAGGCCATCGACGGCGCGCCCGACTTCATCGACCCTCCTGAACTGGAAGTCGTGCGGATGGTCGAGCAGGGCGACGTCGTCATGGCGGAGTTGACGGGCGTGGCGCGGCGGGCCGCGGGCGGTGAGATGCGGATGTCGATGGCCGAGGTATTCCTGATGCGGGACGGCAAGATCGCCGAGCGCCGGGCCTGGGTCGTCGAACTGAAGGAGAACGACCACCGCTGATCGGGCGGCAGCACCCTCCCCGAATTCCATTTCGGGAGTTATGGTGTGTTAGCGGGACTGTCAATGCCTCGCGAACACATCGTTGGTCGGTGAAAGGCCCGGTTCCATGGGTGTGCGGGCTCGCTTCGCGGTGAAGGCTCTGACCTGGACAAGCGGGTTCGCCGTGGTCATCGCGATGGCCATCGCGGGCGGTCACATACTGGTCACCACGATCGATGAGTGGGACTATCCCACCAGGCTCACGAGTGGCGGCCTGTCCACCGAAGGTGTCGTGATCGAGACCAGGCACAGGGCCGGAGTACTCGATGCGCCCGCCGAGGACGATATCGAGATCAGCTTCACCACGCCGGACGGGAAGCGGCATCGTTTTTGGGAGCCGGGGCGCGCGGACATCGGAGACAGGGTCGAAGTCCGCTACGACCCGGAGAATCCGGATAATGCGAGCATCCATTCTGAAGGTCAGGACAGGATTAACAATGCGGGCAGGATTATCGCCGCACTTTTGCTGCTGGTCGGGCTGCCCGTCGTCTTCGTCAGGTTTGCTTGGGGAACATTCCATGCCGCTAAGGCGTGATGGAAGTCGCTGACAGGGTGGGCGTCAGGCGTCGGTGGACGGGCGCAATCCGCCCTCGCGGCGGGCCTTTCTGAGCACCTCTACGCTGGCCGCGGCGTCGTGGGCGACCGAATGTCCCGGTGGCAGTTTGCGGGCGCAGAGGGCGGACATTTGCCTGCCCAGTGCCCAGGCGTCGTCCTCGAAGCCGAGTTCGGCGAGGCAGGCGTTGAGTTGCAGAATCGAGTCCAGCGCCTTGTCGTAGGTGTAGTTGGTGTGCCAGGCGAGCGTGACGGCGTGGTCGAGCAGGGCGCGTGCCTGTGCGGCCGTCGCGTCCGCGTCGGAGGCGTCGGCGTCGTGGAAGGCGATGCGGTTCGCGCGTGAGCGGAGGCTTGTCGCGTGGATGTAGAGGGCTTGGCCTACCGTGACGGGCAATTGGTGTGCGCGTCCTTGTTGGTCGGCCCGGACGCGCGCGGCGAGTGCGACTTTGGGGTCCATCTTCACTCGGTCGCCGTCGGCGGTCAGGAGGCCCTCGTCGCGGAGGCGGTCGAGGATCTGGTCGACCTCCAGCCCGGCGAAGCCGACGGACTGGGCGTCCTCGTCGTCGATGATCTCGTCCAGGACGTCCTCGGGGACGCCCAGCACCCAGCGGGGGACGCCGTCGGTGTGCAGCAGGGCGACGGTCTCCACGACTCGCTGTGTCGCCGGGTCGTCCCGTTCGACCTGATGGAGCATCGTGAGGATCGGCGGAAGGTCGGCGTGCAGGAACAGCCTCCGGCGGCCCGACTTCGGCGATTTCACGCCGATCGACCTCCCCGGATGGCCGCGGCGCGCAATGACGATGAACGCGAGCAACGCAAAGGCTCCGGCGGCCAGGGCGGCGATCGTCGCAGGAAGCCAGCCGAGCCAGGTCCCCAGGAGCGCGAAAAGGCCGAGCGAGGCCAGAAAGGTCAGGCATCCGCAGCCGCGGTTCATGGTCACGAGTCTCGCAGGACGGCGATCTTGCGAGAAGTCCGAGGGAGTGTTGACCACAACCGGGCAGGGTGTGGTTTATTTTTTCGGTTCGTAGCGCATCAGCATCGCCCCCGAGTTGAGCTCATGGCGACCCACGAGTTTCAGGTCCACGGGCTTGGACAGGCCCGCGAACAGGGTGGGGCCGTGGCCTGCCAGCCTGGGGTGTACCAGGAATTCGTATTCGTCGATCAGGCCCAGGTCGGCGAGTGCGAGGGGGACCTTCATGCCTGCGACGAGCAGGCCACGGCCCGGCTCCTGTTTGAGCTGCTGGACGGCCTTTCCCAGGTCACCGCGCAGGAGTTCGGCGTTCCAGTCGACCTCGCTCAGGGTGCTGGATACGACGTACTTCTTCATGGCGTTGATCGTCCGGGCGAAGGGTTCCGTCCATTCGGGCCTCGCGCCCGGCGGCGACGGCGGACGCCACGCCTCCGCCATCATTTCGTAGATCACCCGGCCGGAGATGAGGGCGTCGGCCTGGGCGAGGGCTTCGGTCGCGAGGCGGTGCGATTCCTCGTCCGGGATGCCTTCGCGGTGGTCGCAGCAGCCGTCCAGCGTGACGTTGATGAAATACCTCAAGGGTCGCATCGCGCCAGCGTAACGACGGGGTCTGTCAAAGTTCGCGGGCCACGGCGCCCCACATTCCGGTCGTGGCGGACGGGCCGCCGGTATCGGGAGCCGGGCGCCAGTCCTGGACGGGGACGACACCGGGAGCGACGAGGTCGAGGCCGTCGAAGAAACGGCTCACGCCCTCGCGGGTGCGGAAGGTGACCCGGAAGCCCATGGCGTTCGTCAGGGCCTTTTCCGCGGCCGCCATCTGCTCGGGGAGCTGGTCGATGCCGGGATGGGTGATGGCGAGGAAACTGCCGGGGGCGAGCGCGTCCAGGAGGGTGTCGATGAGGCCCTTCGGGTCGTCGGCGTCGGGGATGCAGTGCAGGATCGCGATCAGGAGGAGGCCGACGGGGCGGTCGAAGTCGAGCAGTCCGGCGGCCTCGTCCAGGATGCGGGACGTCTCGCGCAGGTCGGCGTCGATGAACGCGGTGGGGGCGGTGACGCCCGACAGGAGGGCGCGGGCATGGTTGAGGACGATGGGGTCGTTGTCGACGTAGACCACCCGGCTCGCGGGGTTCGCCGCCTGCG
Source organism: Spirillospora sp. (assembly GCA_050698635.1). Lineage (GTDB taxonomy): Bacteria > Actinomycetota > Actinomycetes > Streptosporangiales > Streptosporangiaceae > Spirillospora. The sequence goes on along the minus strand of JBOHBY010001109.1, from coordinate 2,015 downwards.
CGACCAGGTGCGTGTTGTCGGCGGTGGGGATGCCGGTGCCGATGTCGAGGAACTGGTCGACGTCCTCCCCCGCCATGAAACGGACCGCACGGCTGAGGAAGGCGCGGTTCGCGGTGACGCCCGGTTTGATCGTCGGGGTGGCCGCCATCACCTGTTCCGCGGCGGCGCGGTCGGCGGCGTAGTTGTCCTTTCCGCCGAGCCAGTAGTCGTAGATACGAGCAATGTGCGGGGTGGTGACGTCGATTCCCTTGGGCGCGGTCTCGCCCTCGTCGCCGATCATGATCACGAGAATAGCCCGGTTTCCGGGTGATGATCGTTTTCGTGCCGGTGCGCCTGGTTGATCGGGGTCGGTTACGGTGGCTCGGGTGCGACACAGCTTCAACGTGGACCTTCAGGGAATCGTCGACCTCCTCAGCCGTCACCTCTACAGCAGCCCGCGCGTGTACGTGCGCGAGCTGCTCCAGAACGCCGTTGACGCGACCACCGCCCGCGCCCAGGCGGACGGCTCCACCGGCGGACGCGACGCGGCGGCCGGTGGGCGCGGTACAGCGGCCGGTGGGCGGATTTTGATCGAGCCGCGCGAGACCACCGGGGACGGGACGCTGCGGATTCACGACGCCGGCATCGGCCTGACCGAACCGCAGGTACATGAGCTGCTCGCCACGATCGGCGGCTCGTCCAAGCGCGACTCGCTCGGGCTGGCGCGGCACGACTTCCTCGGGCAGTTCGGGATCGGGCTGCTGTCCTGCTTCCTCGTCGCCGACGAGATCGAGGTGGTGACGCGCGGGCCGGGCGGCGCGGCGACCGTCTACTGGCACGGGCACGCCGACGGGCACTACACGGTGTCCGATGGTCCCGAGCGTGAGGAGCAGGGCACGACCGTCACGCTGCGCGCCCGCAGGGACTTCGAGCACTGGCTCGGGGCGTCGACCGTCACCGAGCTGGCCCGGCACTACGGGTCGCTGCTGCCGTACGAGGTGCGCGTCGGCGAGGAGCGGATCACGTCCGGTGGCGTGCCGTGGCGGGCCGCCCACCCGGATCCCGGTGAACGCCGCGACGACCTGCTGCGGCACGGCGCCGCGCTGCTCGGACGGCGGCCGTTCGACGTGATCGACCTCGCCGTCCCGGAGGCGGGGCTGGACGGTGTCGCCTACGTGCTGCCGCATGAGTCGCACCCCGGCGAGCCCGAGGCGCACAAGGTCTACCTGAAGCGGATGCTCATGGGCGAGCGGGTGGAGAAACTGCTGCCCAGCTGGGCGTTCTTCGTCCGCTGCGTGATCAACGCGGACGAGCTGCGGCCCACCGCGAGCCGCGAGCAGCTCTACGACGACGAGCTGCTCGCCGACACCAGGACGGCGCTCGGCGAGCAGCTGCGCGCCTGGCTGGTGCGGCTCGCGACGACCGAGCCCGAACGGCTGCGGGCGTTCCTCGCCGTCCACTACCGGGGCGTGATGGCGCTCGCGCTGCACGACGTCGAGATGCTCCGCATCGTGGACGAGTGGATCGAGTTCGAGACGAGCGAGGGGCGGCTCACGCTCAACGAGTTCCGGCACCGGCACCGGACCGTCCATGTGACGGCGACGTCCGACGAGTTCACGCAGCTCGCGGGGATCGCGGCGGCGCAGGGGCTCGCGCTGGTCAACGGCGGCTACACCTACCACATCGAGATCCTGCAGCGGCTGCGGCTGCTCGATCCCGACCTCGAGGTGCGGCGGCTCGACCAGACCGAGCTCGCGACCCGGTTCGACCCGCTCGACTCCGCCGCCGAGTTCGCGGCGCGCGACTTCCTCGGCATCGCCCGCGACGCCGTCGCGGGGCACGGTTGCGAACCGGTGCTGCGGACCTTCTCACCCGCCGAACTGCCCGTCCTCTACCTGGAGGGACGGGAGGCGCGGCGCGCCGCCGACCTGCGGGCCGCGCTGGAGGAGGCGGGCGACGTCTGGGCGGAGTTCGCGGGCGGCGGCGCGGACGACGGCGACGACAGTGGCGGCGACGGCAGCGGCGGTGGCGGCAGC
>JBOHBY010001108.1:0-1704 GCA_050698635.1 Spirillospora sp. | reverse complement strand
GTCCTGCCCCACGGGAAGCAGCCGCGACCGCAGCCCGGTCGACCCGAGCCGCGCGTTCACCTGCGCCGGGTCGAGCCCGCCGAGCTCGATCTCCGGCAGGTCCGGACGCGCGTAAACCCGATGCCCGTGAACAACGACGGTCTCGCCGCCGTCCATGGCCCCCAACGCGGCCGCGACGTCCCCGGGCAGATCCATCTCCCGCACCAGCGCGAGCTGCACGTCCAGCACGACCCCCGCCGCACCGCCCGCGACGGCCGCCGCGGCCGTGTGGACCCCGATCCCGCCCGCCGAATACACCGGAACGTCGACCGCAGGATCGGCAGCCAACCGCTGCAACAGCACGAACGAGGTCGGCTCCCCGACCCGCCCGCCCGCCTCCGACCCCCGCGCGATGATCCCCACATCGCCGGTGAACCCCCGCGCGACAGGGATGACGGCGGCGGCCTCGCCCGCGTCGACGACCTCGACGAGCAGCCGCCGCCCGCGCGCGAACCCCGCGACGTCCAGCGAGTCGTCCGACCGCAGCGCGGGCGCGTCGACCAGGACGGTGTCCACCGCGTCCGGGATCTCGGCGGGCCTGACCCGGCACCCCGCCGGGACGCGCACCCCGAACGGGCCCGTCCACCAGCGGCGCACGTCCGCGAGAGCGGCGAGCCCGGGTGCGCGGTCGACCCCGAGGTCGAGCACGCCGGTCCCGCCCGCACGCGCGACCGCCACGGCGAGATGGGGTACCGGCCGGCCGAACGGGGTGACCCCGATGATCTCGGTCCGGAGACGCTCGCCCTTGTCAGCCGCTTTGTCAGCCGCCATGCACTGCCCCCCGACATCCCGCTGCGGCTCGCAACAACGCTGCGCCACACTACGGTCAGCGAGCGATCGATTACCAAGGCGACACACCCCAGAGCGCGCTGATGGCACCCGGCAAAGAACATTGGACGGTCCCTTGACTTACGGCGGCGCCCCCGAACCCGCCGAATTCCAAAGGCCGCCCCTATAAAATTCGGTGATGGCGACGCTCGATCCGGTCGGAGGGCGGGAGTCTCTGCGGGACGCTCTCGCCCCGCTTCTGGCCGCGCATCGAGCCGCCTTCCCAGGAGGCGACGAGGCCGAGCTCATCCACGGCTACGGGGTCGCCGAGCGCCTGCACCGGGGGCAGCTCCGCAAGTCGGGTGCCCCCTACATCACGCACCCGCTGGCCGTCGCGCTGATCCTCGCCGGGATGGGGCTCGACACGACCACCCTCGTCGCGGCGCTGCTGCACGACACCGTCGAGGACACCCCGTACACGCTCGGGGAGCTGCGCGCCGAGTTCGGCGAGGAGGTCGCGGTCCTGGTGGACGGCGTGACCAAGCTCGACGGCGAGCGCTGGGGCGACCGCGCCGAGGCCGAGACGTTCCGGAAGATCGTGCTGGCCGCCGCCGCCGACCTGCGCGTCCTGGTGATCAAACTGGCGGACCGGCTGCACAACCTGCGGACACTGGGGTTCCAGCCGCCGCACAAGCGGGCCAGGATCGCCAAGGCCTCCCATGAGCTGCTGGTCCCGTTCGCGGAGCGGCTCGGCATCCACGTCCTCAAGCGCGAGATGGACGACCTGGCGTTCGCGGCCCGCCTCCCCGAGCAGCACGCGGCGACCGGCGAGGCCGTCCGGCGGGCGCTACGGGAGGCGACCCGGGCGTTCGCGCCGGCGACGGCGCTGATCCGCGC
>JBOHBY010001107.1:0-5051 GCA_050698635.1 Spirillospora sp. | reverse complement strand
CCGCGGGCGACCGCGTCGTGATCGCCGACCGGGACGCCGAGGCCGCCGCCGAGGCCGCCAAGGAGCTGAACGCCCACGCCGTCACCATGGACATCACCGACGCGTCCGCGGTCGTCGCCGGCGTCGCGCACGTCGCCGAGACCTTCGGCCCGGTCGAGATCCTGGTCAACAACGCGGGCCTCGTCGCGGGCGGCGGCCCCCTGGCGTCCCTCCCCCTGGAGATCTTCGACACCGTCGTCGCCGTCAACCTGCGCGGCACGTTCACCGTCACCCAGACGGTCGCCAACCAGATGATCGAGCACGGCACCAAGGGCCGGATCGTCAACATCAGCTCGATCGGCGCCCGCCAGCCCACCCCCGGCCTCGGCCACTACGAGGCCACCAAGGCGGCCGTGGACGCCCTCACCCGCACCGCCGCCCTGGAGCTCGCGGGCCACGGCATCCGCGTCAACGGCGTTGCGCCTGGACCGGTCCACACCCCGATGACCGCCGGCCTCATGGACAACCCCGAGGCCCGCGCCGCCTGGGAGTCCCGCATCCCCCTGAGCAAGATCGCCACGACGGACGACATAACCCCCCTCGTCCTCTTCCTCACCTCCGACAAGGCAGACCACATCACCGGCGCAGTCATCCAGGTAGACGGAGGCCAACTCCTGACCTGACCGCCCTGGCACAAAACCCGAACGCGCCGCCCCCTTTGGGGGACGGCGCGTTCAGCGTTTGACTTACTGGTGCGGGACTGCGCTGTGCAATGCGTCTGCTGTTGCGTTCTTGTGGGCGCAGGCTATGCGTTCGATCTCTGCGGGGTCGGCGTCTTTGGCTATGAGTTCGAGGATGCGTTCGTGTTCGACCACCGAGCGGCGGGCTCGGCCGGGGACGTAGGTGAAGGTGGAGCGGCGCATGTGGTCCAGGCGCGTCCACTCGGCCTCCAGGAGTGCCTTCAGGTGCGCGTCGGGGCAGTGCTCGTAGATGGAGAAGTGGAACTCCCGGTTGAGCGCGGTGAACGCGGTGGGGTCGAACTCCTCCAGCGCCTCGACCATGCGGTCGTTGATCTTGCGGGAGCGGCCGATCTCGGTGGCCTTCATGAAGGGGGCCGAGATGGCGGTGGCGTAGCCCTCCAGGCGCGCCAGGATCTGGAGCGTGTGCTCGACCTGTTCGGCCTCGAAGACCGCGACGCGGGCGCCGACGTTGCGCACCACCTCGACGAGCCCGTCGGACTGGAGGCGGCGCAGCGCCTCGCGCAGCGGAATGGTGCTGACGCCGGTCTCCTGGGCGAGCTGGTTGATGACCAACCGGTATCCGGGCACGTAGGTGCCCTCCAGGATGCGCGACCGCAGCAGTTCGTAGCAGAACTCGGCCTTGCTCTCCTTGGTCGTGTCCTGCTTCTTCGCGGAGTTCACCCGGTTCTCCTCATCATCGGCCCGCACCCCCCGGTCGTGTTCGCCGGTCGTCTCCTGTGGGGGACGTCCCCCACGTGTGTCACCGTGCCAGCGCGCTCAGGACGGCGGCGCGGAAGTCCGCCCCGCCCAGCACCTCGTGGTGGGCGCCCGGCACGGTGACCAGTCGGGCATCGCCGATCTCTCCGGCGAGGCCCTCGATTCCTCGTGTCAGCTCATCATTGTCTCCGACGACGAAGACGGGAGGAACCTTCGCGTTCCACGCGCCTCCGGCGAACGGGGTGGCGCGCAGTCCCTCGACGCACAGCGCGAGGCCCGCGGCGCGGTCGCCCTTGGACGTGACCAAGCCCGCGATCATGCCGGTGAAGGGGTCGGCGGGGTCGGTGCCGCTCCGGACGGCGCCGTGCAGCGCGTCGATGTCGACGGCGGTGAACGGCTCGGCGGGGCTCAGTCCGCCCAGGACGGTGCGTTCCACCCGTCCGGGCGCGGCCGCGGGCAGCTCCCATGCGATCCTGGCACCCAGCGAGTAGCCGACCGCGTCGAAGGTGGTCGCGCCGGCACGGTCCATGACGGCCACCAGGGCGGCGGCCATGGCCGGGGCGGTGACGTCCGCGGCGGTGGCGGGCGACGGGCTCTCGCCGTGGGCGGGCAGGTCGGGGACGTGGACGGTCCGTCCGGCGGCGGTGAGGGCCTCGGCGATGCCGGTGGCGACCCAGTCGGCCTCCCCGTCCGAGCAGAAGCCGTGGACGAGCAGCACTGGTGGCGCGTCCACCGGTTCGGCGGACGTGAACGTGCGAACGGCGAGGTCGCGCATCCGTCAAGCACCTCCTAGAGGATTTCGCATACGATTTGCGATCATACTGCACGGGGGCATCGCCTCCGGCTCGCGAGCGTCCCGCGGCTTGGAACGGTTGAAGCCAGATGCACCCTCGTCATCGTGCATGACTTCATATACGATTTGCTCAGGCCCGTTGCCGGGCCGTTCCCGTACCGTCACAGGAGAGCTCGCAGTGCCGCACCCGCTGGGCGACCGGCCCTCGAAGATCATCGCCGTCCACCTCAACTTCCCCTCCCGCGCCAGGGAGCGCGGGCGGATTCCCGCCGAGCCCTCGTACTTCCTCAAGCCGCCGTCCTCCCTCGCCGGGACCGGCGACCCCCTCGCCCGCCCGGACGGCTGCGAGCTCATGACGTTCGAGGGCGAGATCGCCCTGGTCATCGGGCGGCGCGCGCACCGGGTCGCGCCCGATGAGGCGTGGGACCACGTCGGCTGGGTGACCGCCGCCAACGACGCGGGCGTGCACGACATGAAGTACGCCGACCGCGGCTCCAATCTGCGCTCCAAGGGCGCGGACGGGTTCACCCCGATCGGCCCGCGCCTGCTCGACGCCCGCGACCTCGACCCGGCGGCACTGCGGGTCCGCACGTGGGTGAACGGCGAGCTCGTCCAGGACGACTCCAGCGACACACTTCTGTTCCCGTTCGCGGCACTGGTCGCCGACCTGTCCCGGTCGGTCACCCTCGAAGCCGGTGACGTCATCCTCACCGGGACCCCGGCGGGCGCGTCGGTGGCCCGTCCGGGCGACACCGTCGAGGTCGAGGTGACCGCCGGGCCGGCGTCCACCGGACGGCTGTCCAACGCGATCGTCGAAGCGGGCCCGCTCGACGGCTGGGGGGCCCAGCCGAAGGTGGACGACGCCACCCGCGCCGACGCCTGGGGCTCGGCGTATATGGCGAAGCCCACCCTGGACGAGGCCGTCGCGGAGGCGCTGCGCGGCCTGTCGACCGCCACGCTCAGCTCCCAGATGCGCAAGCGGGGGCTCCAGCACATGTCGATCGACGGCGTCCGCCCGGCGGGCGGCGAGGGCGTCACGATGGTCGGCACCGCGCACACGCTCCGCTACCTGCCGCTGCGCGAGGACCTGTTCGAGCGGTACGGCGGCGGCATGAACGCGCAGAAACGCGCGATCGAGGAGGTGCGCCCCGGCCAGGTACTGGTCATGGACGCGCGCCGCGACACCACCGCGGGCACGCTCGGCGACATCCTCGCGCTGCGCGCCTGGAAGCGCGGCGCGGCGGGCGTCGTCACCGACGGCGGGCTGCGCGACAGCGCGACCGTCGCGGGGATGGAGCTGCCCGTCTTCCACGCCTCCGTCCACCCGGCGGTGCTCGGCCGCCGCCACGTCCCCTGGGACACCGGGCTGCCGATCGCCTGCGGCGGCGCGCTCGTCCAGCCGGGGGACGTGCTCGTCGGCGACGCCGACGGCGTCGTCGTCATCCCCCCCGACATCGTCGAAGGACTCGCCGCCGACGCCGCCGAGCAGGAGGCGCAGGAGCGCTTCATCACCGAGCGCGTCGCCGAGGGCGAGACCGTCGACGGCCTGTACCCGCTCGGGCCGCGCTGGCGCGAGGCGTACGAGACCTGGCGCCGCGACCACAGCTGAGACCCAGAGCCGAGACCCCAGAGCTGAGACCCAAGCTCAGACCACCGAGGAGCAGACGTTGAAGTTCCGCACCGACCCGGCCACGATCCGCGGGTCCATCGCGCCCGTCGTCACGCCGTTCACCGCCGACGGGGCCGTCGACCACGACGCGCTGCGCGGCCTGATCCGCTGGCAGCTGGAGTCCGGCTCGCACGGGATCTCCCTGGGCGGCTCGACCGGTGAGCCGAGCGCGCAGACCCCCGCCGAGCGCATCGCCGCGATCCAGACGGCCGCGGGCGAGGTCGCCGACCGCGTCCCGTTCCTGCCGGGCACCGGATCGGCCAAGCTCGACGAGACCCTGGAGATCACCGCCGCGGCGCGGGACGCGGGCGCCGACGCCGCGCTGATCATCACCCCGTACTACGCGCGGCCCACCCAGGGCGCCCTCTACGACTGGTACGCGGCCGTCGCCCGCGAGTTCCCCGACCTGCCGCTCGTGATCTACAACGTCCCGTCCCGGACGGCGGTGGACATCGCGCCGGAGACCGTCCGGCGGCTGTTCGCCGACTTCGACAACGTCGTCGGGATCAAGGAGACGACCAAGGACTTCGAGCACTTCTCCCGCGTCCTGCACGCCTGCGGGCCCGAGCTGCTCGTCTGGTCCGGGATCGAGCTGCTGTGCCTGCCGCTGCTGGCCCTCGGCGGCGCCGGGTTCATCAGCGCCGTGACGAACCTCGCGCCGTCCGCCGTCGCGCGGATGTACGAGCTGTGGACGGCCGGCGACCAGGCCGGGGCCCGCGACCTGCACTACCGCCTGCACCCCCTCGTGGACCTGCTGTTCGTCGAGACCAACCCGGCGCCCGCCAAGTGGGTACTGGAGCGGCAGGGCCGGATCCCGTCCGGGCACGTCCGGCCGCCGCTCGCCGCGCCGTCCGGCGACGCCCAGGTGCGCATCCGCGCACTCCTCGACCAGGGCGGCGACCTCACAGCGGGGATCTGACCGCGGAGAACCGACACAGATCCCCGGCCAGCGCCGTCCCACAACGAACCGGAAGAGAGCACGATGCCACTCCCCTCCTCCCCCGCCCGCCCTGACGGACTCCCGGAGCGCATCCGGCACTGGATCGGCGGCGAGTTCGAGGACAGCGCCGACGGCGCCGTCTTCGACGTCCTCGACCCCGTCTCCAACGCCCCCTACGCCACCGCCGCGGCGGGCGGACCCGCCGACGTCGAC
>JBOHBY010001106.1:0-3402 GCA_050698635.1 Spirillospora sp. | reverse complement strand
TTCGACACCGGCCCCTGGCCCCGCCTGTCCCCCGCCGAACGCAAGGCGGCCCTGCTGCGCTGGGCCGACCTGATCGAACGCGACCGCTCGACGATCGCCCTGCTCATCAGCCTGGAGATGGGCAAGCCGATCAGCGAGGCGGACGGCATCGAGCTGCGCGCGGTGATCAACTGCGTCCGCTGGTACGCCGAGGCCGCCGACAAGCAGCTGGACGAGTCGCCCCGCACCGGCGGCTCCTCCCTCGCCCTGGTCACCCGCGAGCCCGTCGGCGTGGTCGCGGCGGTCGTCCCGTGGAACTTCCCGCTCACCATGGCCGCCTGGAAGATCGCCCCCGCGCTGGCCGCCGGCTGCACCGCGATCCTCAAACCGGCCGAGGAGTCGCCGCTGTCCGCCCTGCACCTGGCCGCCCTCTCCGCCGAGGCGGGGCTGCCGCCCGGCGTGTTCAACGTCGTCAACGGCCCCGGCGAGGTGACCGGGCGGGCGCTCGGCGAGCACCCGTCGGTCGACGTCCTGGCGTTCACCGGCTCCACCGAGGTCGGACGCCACTTCCTGCGCTACGCCGCCGACTCCAACCTCAAACGCGTCTGGCTGGAGCTCGGCGGCAAGTCGCCCAACATCATCCTGCCGGACGCCCCCGACCTGGACGCCGCCGCCGACACCGCCGCCTGGGGCATCTTCTTCAACGCCGGTGAGATGTGCACCGCCCCGTCGCGGCTGCTGGTGCACCGGTCGATCGCGTCGCGGGTGGTCGACCGCGTCGTCGCCCGCGCCGAGTCGCTGCGCACCGGCGACCCGCTCGACCCGTCCACGGAGATGGGCCCGCTGGTCTCGCTGCCGCACCACGCCCGCGTCATGTCGCACATCCAGGCGGCACGGTCGGACGGCGCCCGCCTGCGCACCGGCGCGACGGCGGACGGCCGCTACATCGCCCCCACGGTCTTCGACCAGGTCAAACCGGGGATGCGGATCGCCCGCGAGGAGGTCTTCGGGCCCGTTCTGGCCGTCCTGGAGTTCGACGACGTCGACGAGGCGGTCGCCCTGGCCAACGACACCGACTACGGCCTGGCCGCCGCCGTCTGGACGTCCGACCTGTCCACCGCCCACCGGGTCTCCCGCGCCCTCCGCGCCGGGACGGTCTGGGTCAACTGCTACGAGGAGGGCGACATGAGCGTCCCGTTCGGCGGGGTCAGGCAGTCGGGCCACGGCCGCGACAAGTCGCTGCACGCCCTCGACAAGTACACCGACCTCAAGACGACGTGGATCGAACTGTGACCCGCCCGCTGATCGCCCTCCCGGCCCGCTTCTCCGCGTCCGCCTCCGCCCTCCGGTACAAGGCGGAGGTCGCCGCGCGGGCCCTGGTCGAGGCGGTCTACCGGGCGGGCGGCGAGCCATTCATCATGCACCCGGCGGCGCCCTACGAACCGTCCCGCCTGACCCGTTGCGACGGACTTCTCCTCCCGGGCGGCGGCGACATCCACCCCCGCCACTACGGCGCGGAATCCGAGCACGAATCCCTTTACGACATGGACGAAGATCAGGACGCCTTCGACCTGGCCCTGGCGACCCACGCGCTGGACGCGGGAATCCCCACCCTGGCCATCTGCCGGGGCTTCCAGATAGTGAACGCGGCCCTGGGCGGCACCCTCACCCAGCACATGCCTGAAGATCATCGCCACAAACTCCACCCGGTGTCGGTGAAGGCGGGCACCCTCCTGGCCAAAACGCTGGACGCCGAGCAAACAACCGCGTCCTGCTACCACCACCAGTCAACGGAGACCTTGGCGCCCGCTCTGACCCCCACCGCCCAAGCCGCCGACGGCACTCTCGAAGCCGCCGAACTGACGCCGTCCGCCGAACTGACGACGCCGGGCCCGTGGTTTCTGGCCGTCCAATGGCACCCCGAGGACACGGCCGCCACCGATCCCGCCCAGCAGGCCCTTTTCGACGCCCTTGTCAGGGCGTCCGCATAGCGACCCGATCAAGAAAGGCGTCGACGAGAGCGTGGGTTCGCCGGGCGGCCTGCGCCTGCGTCCGCTCGACCTCCGCCATCACCGCCCCGGGGTCGATGCCCTTGGACCGCAGGTGGCTCGCGGCGCCGTTCTCCAGCCAGAGCCCGAACTGCGCGGGCGTGATCTCGGGGTGGAACTGCACGCCCATCGACCGTCCCAGCACGAACGCCTGCGAGCACACCGCGCTCCGCGCGACCTCCACCGCACCGGGCGGCAGGACCCACCGGTCGAAGTGGAACTGGAACCAGGGCCCGGCCCCGACCAGCGCCGGGTCGTCGGTCTCGACCCCGACCCAGCCCAGCTCCGCGCGCGGGGCCCGCTCCACCCGCCCGCCGAGCGCCGCCGCGAGGGCCTGCCCGCCGAAGCAGACCCCGAGCACCGGCACCCCCGCCTCCTGCGCCGCAGCCAGCATCCGCAACTCGGGCTCGACCCAGGACGCGACACCGGGACCGTCCACCGACCAGGGCGCCCCCATGGGCACGACGAGATCCCACTGTGTCGGGTCAGGGAACTCGCATCGCACGTCCGGCGTCAGATGCCGCTCCTCGGGCACCACCTTGAGCTCGGTGATGTCGAACCCCCGCTCCGCCAGCCGCTCCCCCACCGGCCCGGACGGCGAAACATGATCATGCTGTACGACGAGCGCCCGCACAGAACCCTCCCAACGACGTCCCGACCCCCCAGATCGTAAGGCTCCAAACGATCAACCGCCACCTCGCCGCACGACCCGTCGTCCCCCGGCACGGCGCGACGAATCCACGCGCTACGAATCCACGGCGGTGCCTAATCCCGGGTCGCCGCCAGCCCGGCGAAGTCCGATCGCGCCAACGCCGCGACGGCGGCCAGGATCTCCCCGCGACCCACCTCGGCGACGACCACCAGGTTCTCCTCGAAGAAGAGCGGTTCTCCCGCGCCAAGGGCGTCGCCTATTTCCTGGTCGAGGCGCGGACGGTCATAGAACGTGAGGCGGTGGGAGCGGCCTCCGAACCGGACGCCCAGCCCGCCGAAGTAGCCCTTGGTCCTGATAATCGGTTCGTCGAGGTCGAAATCGTCCGGCCATTCAATGGTGAACTCGTTGGTCATCTGTGGCCTCCGTCAGCCGCACACCGGGCCCGGCGGCCCACGGACGGCTGAACATCGTCTGTCTTCCACGTTGCCGCCATGCGACCGGTGGTCGTTTCATGACATGCTGTCACCGGCATAAAGGGCGGGCCATCTCGGAACAAAGAAAGCGAACGACATGGCGGACAGCACCGTGGCGCGCGATTCGCACCTGATCCTTTCGGCTCTGCCGGGCCGGAACGGCGCCCAAGGATGTATCGGGCTCAAGGTCGTGGCCTGGGCCCTCGCCGCGCTCGTCGCCGTCGTGGCGGCCGGGGCGGTCGCCTCGCTC